>CAJONQ010000051.1 GCA_905235835.1 uncultured Prevotella sp. | reverse complement strand
ATGTCGCACATGAGTTTGGACTGAATCACCACAAGTTTCTTTCAAGTTGGCTGGAAAGTCTGACCTCGCTACGTAATCATTGTGCCCACCATGCGAGAGTATGGAATCGTGCATATCCTTTGAAGCCAGCGACACCGCAAATAATGCCTAACAATTGGATTACCAACTTCACATTCAGGGAAGAGTCGCTATATGCTCAACTCTGCTGTATTGTCTATTGGTTGAATTCCATTGACGCTAACAACACTTTTGTAGGTGATTTAAAAATGCTGTTGCTTAGCAATCTGTTAATAGATCCTACCATGATGGGGTTCCCATCTAATTGGCGACAGGAACCCCTTTGGCAGTTGTAGAGTCAGTAGAATAGTGAGTTAGTAGTCAAGTCATGGATGATTAAAAAAACTGATTCGTATCGGATCCTTGTGTTGGTTAGGTTACGGATAAGAAACCTAACTGCTTCTTTATTCCTCCCCAATTTGCATTCAGCCTAAAACTGAACTTCCTCGTTTTCCCCGACTTGCCTTTTATTTACGCACTTTCTGCGTTAATTCTCTAAAATCCGTCTTTCGTGACAGACTTTTTTCGTATCTTTGCCATCAATATGAAAGATTCTATTTTGATTTTAAGCGGTGGCATGGATTCTGTCACCTTATTATATGAGGAGCAGGAGCGTATTGCACTTGCCGTCTCGTTCGACTACGGTAGTAAGCATAATGCGAAGGAGATTCCTTTTGCCAAGATGCATTGTGAGCGACTGGGTATCAAGCATATCGTGATACCCCTCGACTTCATGACGAAGTATTTCAAGAGTTCTTTGCTGGAGGGTGGGGAGGAGATTCCCGAGGGTCATTATGCTGACGAGAATATGAAATCGACAGTGGTACCGTTCCGTAATGGTATCATGTTGTCTGTCGTGGTCGGTATCGCAGAGAGCAATGGTTTGAAGTATGTGATGATGGCAAACCATGGGGGCGACCATACCATCTACCCTGACTGCACCCCTCAGTTTGTCGATGCTTTCGACAAGGCGGCTGCTGCCGGTACTTTTGTCAAGGTGCGTCTGCGTTCTCCCTATACGAATATCACCAAAGGGGATGTCGCCCGTCGTGGTAAGACATTAGGTATCAACTATGCTGAGACATGGAGTTGCTATAAGGGTGGCGACAAGCATTGCGGTAAATGCGGTACCTGTGTGGAGCGGAAGGAAGCACTTGCCGAGGCAGGTATCGTCGACCAGACAGAGTATGATTTGTAGACAGAGTAACAGGTTAAAGACATATTAACAGGTTAAAGACATAGTAACATATTAACAAGATAAAGACATAGTAACAGAATAACAAGATAAAGACATAGTAACAGAATAACAAGATAAAGACATAGTAACAGAATAACAGATCAGTAGCAATATTTATTCCACCTGATAATTTGTTAATATGTTACTATGTCTTTATCTTGTTAATATGTCTACAAAAAAGTTACTCTGTCTTTAACCGAAGAGTGCTCTGAGTGCCTCCTCTACTTTACGGACAGGTACTAACTCTATATTGAACTTCTTGCGGTTCAGTCCCGAGAGGTTGTACTTGGGGATGATGATATGCGAGAAACCTAACTTCTCTGCCTCTGAGATACGTTGCTCGATACGGGCGACAGGACGTACCTCACCGCTTAGTCCTACCTCACCAGCCATACACCAGCCGCTCTCGATGGGGGTGTCGACATTACTCGACAGGACAGCGGCAATGACACTGAGGTCCATCGCCATATCGGTGACCCGCAAACCTCCTGCGATATTCAGGAAGACATCCTTCTGCATGAGTTTGAAACCGACTCGTTTCTCCAAGACAGCAAGGAGCATGTTCAGACGGCGCTGGTCGAAACCTGTCGCACTGCGCTGTGGCGTTCCGTAGGCGGCACTGCTGACCAGTGCCTGTGTCTCTACCAAGAATGGACGGACACCCTCGATGGCGGAACTGATGGCGACACCGCTCAGTCCGTCATGGTCTTCTGTCAACAGCAGCTCTGAGGGGTTGCTGACCTGTCGGAGTCCTGTCTGCTGCATCTCATAGATACCTAACTCGGAGGTACTGCCGAAACGGTTCTTGATCGAGCGCAGGATGCGGTACATATAATGCTGGTCACCCTCAAACTGGATGACGGTATCAACGATATGCTCCAAGATCTTCGGACCGGCAAGCGTTCCCTCCTTGGTGATATGACCTATCAGGATGACGGGAACACCACTCGTCTTGGCAAAGCGGAGCAGTGCCGAGGCACATTCACGGACCTGGGCTATCGAGCCTGCCGACGACTCGACATCCTCCGTGGCAATGGTCTGGATAGAGTCGATGATGATCAGGTCGGGCTGTACCTCCTTGATATGGTCGAAGATTGCCTCCAAGGAGTTCTCGCAGAGGATGAGGAAGTTTTCATTAGAGGCGAGAGGTGGGAGGTGAGAGGTGAGTCGCTCGGCACGCATCTTCAACTGGTGGGCACTCTCCTCACCGCTGACATACAGCACTTTCTTCTCTGGCAGGTTCAGCATGGTCTGGAGGGAGAGGGTAGACTTACCGATACCGGGTTCACCACCTAACAGGACGATGGAGCCAGGGACGAGACCGCCGCCCAGCACACGGTTCAGTTCATCGTCGTGCATATCAATACGTGGGTCATCATGGGCGGAGATGTCGCGCAGTCGTAACACCCGTCCTGTATTTGCCGCCGATGACTGAATGCCGGTTCCCCTGTTCAGACCCTTCCTTACCTCCCCTAACTTAGGGGAGGAAGCCGAGGCGGAAACGGGGACTTTTATCTCCTTGAACGTGTTCCACTGTCCGCACGACGGACACTTACCAATCCATTTCGCTGATTCCTGTCCGCAGTTCTCGCAGACATACATTGTCTTGTCTTTTGCCATATCGACTGCGAAGATACAAAAAATAACCGAATATGCCAAACTTTTTATTTTTTCTCTATTTCTCGAAAAACTACTCCCCTCCTCCCATTTTCTTCTGAAATGCCGATGTACAGGGCGTTTCAAGACGGGAGTAGTTGCTCCAACTACTCCCGTACTACTCCCTTTTTTGTTTTCATCTACTCCCTCATCTTTTGAAGTAAAGAAAGAGACGCAGGGTGATGATGCGAAAAGGGAGGTGTATGGGAGGTGTTTTGTCAACTACTCCCGTGCCCTCCGCCCTTTATTTATCGGGGTTTGAGCCACATAACGGGAGAAGGGGAGATGTTTTTTCGATTTTATTAAAACTTCTATGAAATCAGTTACCGACTGAAGGGCATTCAGTTACCGACTAATCCCTGCTTTGTTACCGACTGATTCCTGCTTTGTTACCGACTGATTCCTGCTTTGTTACCGACTGATTCCTGCTTTGTTACCGACTGAAGCCCACTTTCCCACCGATTAAGGGCTTTATCGACCCAATTAAAGCCTTTATTCGAGTCAATTAAAGTCCTTAATCAAATCAATAAAAGTCCTCATTTAATAAAGATATACTTCATCCCTCCTTCCGATACCTCCTATGGGTATATTAAGATGTCTCCTATGGGTGTTGGGAAGCATCCCCAAGGGGGTACGCAAGGTGTCTCCAAGCCCCTTGGGAATAATCCCCAAGCCCCATGGAAGCGGCACCTTCGACCCTTGAAGCTGGCACCTTCGACCCTTGGAGCTGGCACCTTCGACCCTTGGAAGCGGCACCTTCGACCCATGAAGACGGCACCTTCTAATATTCGCTCTCGGATACCACCCTCCGTTACAAACTCCTCCTCTTTCTTCTTCTGGTATGTCATCATCATCTTATCTACCATCTTACAGAGCGTGATGGCTATATTGGCAGCCTCCTCAGCAGTCCATTGCTCGAAAAAAGGTTCGTAGTCGCCCAGATAATTACGTTCTTTGCAATAATCCAACCCTAGGTATACTAGTTCTCCTAGTTCTCCTAGTTATCTCTTGCAAAGGTACAAAGAAAAAACAGAAAACCCAATGAAATAAAAATAATTATAATTATATTTTGCATTTCACTCGGTTTGCACTACCTTTGACTTTCAGTCGAAGGTACTCACGTTCGAGAAAACTCAAATAAAATTTGGTTTTCTTCTCACTTAATCGTACCTTTGACTTTCAGTCGAAGGTAGGCGGCACCTCGAAAGAAAAAATAAATAAATTTATTTTGTTCTTTGCTCGGTTTGCACTACCTTTGCACTGTGATTATGAAGAAGGTATTTTATGCTATTATATCCTTGGTGTTACTGTCGGCATGCGGACAGTCTTACGAGGAGACAAAACGCTTAGGTCGTCAACAGCGGCGGGAGGCAATGCGTAAGGACTCTGCGGCACTGAAGATTGCCGTGATGCCTACCTTGGACTGTCTGCCGATGTATGTCGCTGAGTATGAGCAGTTATATGACACACTGAATGGTGGTGTTCGGCTGAAACCCTTTAAGGCACATATTGACTGTGACACGGCAATCATGAGACAGCGGGTGGAGGGTAGTGTGAGTGACCTCGTCCGTGCGCTGCGGATGGAGAAGCGAGGCACCTCTTTGCGCTATGTTGCCGTCACTAATGGTTTTTGGCAGTTGATTACCAATAAGAACTCACGTATCCACCAACTCAAACAGTTGGACGATAAGATGATAGCGATGACACGCTTCTCGGTGACTGATATGCTCAGCGATATGATCGTCGACTCCGTGAAACTGCGTGACGAGCATGTGTTCCGAGTACAGATTAACGATCTGGACGTGAGGATGCAGATGTTACAGAACAACGAGATGGATGCACTGTTCTTCCAAGAGCCACAGGCAACGATGGCACGGATGGCAAAGAATCCAGTGGTATTAGATACCCGTCAGTTAGATATGCAGATGGGTGTACTCGTCTTCCGAGAGAAAGAGATGCGTCGCCCGGAGCGTCATAAGCAGTTGGACCTCTTCGTCAAGGCGTATAACGCCGCCTGTGACTCCATCAATAAGAAAGGTGTCAAGTATTATCGGAATATCGTGATGGAAAAGTGTCATGTGTCCTCTGCTGTCGTTGACTCCCTCCCCAAGAATTTGAAATACCAGCATGCCATAGGTCCTCGACAGCAAGATATTGACAAGGCACAGAAATGGCTTAATAAGAAGTAAAAAGATGACAGGAACCGAAATACAATTACAAAGGGTAGCTACAGAATTGCATCGGGGTAACGTGGGTCTCGCCATGGCGGAGATGGAGACCTATCTGGCTGCTTATCCCCAACCACAGACGACAGAACGGCTGAATGGTATCAAGGCAGAATACGAGTTGATGGCAGACTACTGGAGAAGAGGGGTGAGCGACCCCCAGCTGGATCAGCTCTATCACCATCTGCTGCAACGGGTCTATGTCCTTTATGCCAATATCGCCTCCTATTATAGAATGCGTTCCTATCCTACATTAGCAGGAATCTATAATCGGGTGCGGATGGAGCGTCAGGACTGGTCGTTGACCGATATCCGAAAGGAGATGGAGGACTTTGTCAGCAATATCGCCATGCTGGAGCTGGAGCCGGAGAATGTCCGTCCAGAGAAGAGTGAACAGCTCTATAAAGCCCATCAGACACAGATGAACAACCTGTTCTGTTACGTGCTGACATCCCGTATGTGGACAGATGGGGTAGGGAATGATTTTGAGGAGATACTGATTTCCCCTACGATAGACAGTAATGACCAGCAACTGCTGGTGTCTGCGATGACCTTATCGCTGCTGAACCAATATGACATGGTGAAGTTCCGTGTACTGGTGAATACTTATCGTCGTTCACAAGATGAGGGTGTTCGTCAGCGTGCCCTCGTGGGATGGGTATTAGCCATCAGGGAGGAGGTTCGTGCGGTCTATCCCGAGCAGGAGGAACTGGTCTTGTCACTCTTGTCATCGAAAAAGGTTTGTGAGGAATTGACCGAGTTACAGATGCAGTTGGTATACTGTCTGAATGCCGAGAAAGATACCGATACCATTCAGAAAGAGATCATGCCCGACTTGATCAAGAATAACAATCTCAAGATCAATCAGTTCTCTATTGAGGAACGGGAGGACGACCCGATGGAGGATATCCTGAATCCAGAAGCTTCAGAACAGCGGATGGAGAAGTTAGAGTCTACCTTCGGACGGATGATGGACATGCAGAAGCAAGGGTCGGATATCTATTTCGGTGGTTTCTCGCAGATGAAGCGGTTCCCTTTCTTCTATGATATCAGCAACTGGTTGGTACCTTTTTACTTGGAGCATCCCGATATTGCCCATTTCGTCCGTAGGATGCAGGGTAATAAGTTTGTGGAGAAAATGATGAAGACAGGTCCGTTCTGCAACAGCGATAAGTATTCTTTCATTATCGCTTTCCTGCAAGTGTTCGAGCGGATTCCCGAGGGGATGCGTCAGATGCTGGAACGGGGAGAGGCTACCATGGGAGAGATACCAGAGGATGAGTTACACACTCCTGCCTTTATCCGTCGTGCCTATCTGATGGACCTCTATCGTTTCTATCGGTTGTATCCGAGTCGTAACGAGTTTGAGAATCCCTTTAATACCAGTCATATCGATTTGGGAGCCTGTGGCTTTTTCCGTTATTGGCTGTTTGTGGACTCTCCCTTGGAGCCCTATAAGGATCAGATTGTACGCCTGTTGAAACGCAATAAGATGGAAGAACCTGCGATGCGTCTGTTGGATACCTATAGTAAGAGTCATCGTTCCGTTCAGTATTATATCTGGTCGGGAATGTATGATAAAGCCCTTGAATTGGATCCGAATAATGAGAGAGCCATGCAGGGAAGAGCTCGTGAGCTATTTAACTTAGGACTTTTTGAGGAGGCATTGGATGCCTATGACGAGTTGCTCATGCTGCATCCCGACAAACATAGTTTCCTATTGAACAAAGCCGTCTGCCTGGTTCATATTGAAGATTATGAAGAGGCACAGAAGATTCTCTATCGCTTGAACTATGACAATCCTGACGATACCCGTGTGAACCGAGTGCTTGCCTGGGCAAATCTCTGCTCTGATAAGTTAGAGCAGGCAGACCAGATTTATCGGAAACTGACCTCAGTAGAGAAACCTTCTTATGAGGATTGGCAGAACTACGGCTATTGCTGTTGGTTCTTAGGACGAATTGATGAGGCGGCACATTGTTTTAAACAATACTGTGCAGCGTTCGCACCAGAAAGGGAGTTGTTCTTATTTGATGATTCTTTCTTGAAAGAGCACGGTATCACTGATACCCAAATCAAGCTGATGGATGCTCTTGTGCATGCTTGATCCGTTGGTAACACCAGGTCCATGCCAAGGGGATACCAACGCCGGCGATAGTATATAACACCCAGAACCAGTCTTCTTTGGCATGCTCGTGGATGACCATGTGACAACCAATCTGTGCAAAGTCCAGATCATAGTACCATATCTTGATCAGACTGACCACCTTGTAACTGATGATATGGAACACGAAGACAGGTAGGGTGTTGTCACCACAGAAAACGAGAAAGCGTTTGATGACTCCCTCGTGTTTATCCAAATAATGGGCGATATTGTAAGTCATCAGAAAACCGCAGATGGCAGGAACAGGTAGGGAGATAAACTGTACGAAGGAGGAGCGCCAGTTCATGTTCGCTGTCAGGTATTTGGAGAAGAGATAGACGATAACGGCAAACACGATCGTCATCCACCAAGTGATCCTATAGTGTTGCTCCCATTTGCGGAACAGGAAGCCACAACCAAAGAAGAAGGTACCCATCATCTCACGATAACCTCCTTGGATGAGGGTGATGACACGTAGTCCCTCGGAGGTCTTCCAAGCGGCAAGTAATAACATCAAGACACAGACTCCTATAGGGACGAAGAGTTCTTTATGAGGTGCTAACTTTGATGACTTCTCAACGAGGGCGTTTAGTCCTTTATATATAAAAAGGTACGCGATACTTGCCACCAAGAGTCCACGGAAAAACCAGAAAGCACCACAAAGGAACTGGTCGTAACCGCCCATCGCTGTGACCATGTTCCACAGGTTCTGTTGCATCTGATGCCAAGAGTAGGGATGGGTCACACCACCGCTCCAGTTGCCATACTTTTCGTTGAGGATGCCAAGGTCGAACATCCAGTTGTGGATCATCAGGAAGAATACCGCCCAAGTCAAAAATGGAACATAGAGTCCTTTGAAGCGTTTTTTCACGAAGGTCGCCTCATCATTAAGATACCGAAGGGAAAAGAAATAGCCTGCCGTGATAAAGAATACTGGCATGTGGAACTCGTAAAGGAAAGCACTGACAACATCTGGTGCGTCAGCATGTCCTATCACCATAAGGATGATAGCAAGAGCCTTACAGATGGAGATGACGGTATTGCGTTGCATGAATCTTACAAGAATGGGGCTAACAGATGGGCAAACCACCCACGGAATTTCTGCCAAGGGGTGCGGAACTTGTCCCACGACTCCTCTGTCAGAAGAAAACTCTTCTTCGTGTCACGGTCGAACATGTCGTCTAACTCCTTGGTCGTCTCCTTGTCAATGATAACGGCATTTTGCTCAAAGTCACATTTCAGACTACGGGCATCCAGGTTGGTGCTGCCTATCGTACAATAGCGACCGTCCACCATCATGATCTTAGAATGGTGGAAACCGGGTTCGTACATCCAGATGATAGCACCCCGTTTCATCAGTTTATGTGCCTGATAATAGGCACAGTCCGGAGTCAAAGGAATGTCGCTCTTTGCCGATTGCATAATCTCCACCTTCACCCCTCGTTTAATAGCCCTCGTTAATGCTCTTGTTACTTTGGGAATCAGGGTGAAGTAAGGGTTGATGATCTTGATGGAGTCTTGAGCCTGATTGATGGCACTGACATAAAACTCCCGCATAATCTTAGGAGTACGGTGTGGCTCACGGGTGATGATACCCACCATCTTCTTGCCGGCAGTGGAGGTGGTGTCTGGCTTCAGTCCCTCAAAACGGGTCAGGGTACCACCACGGTAGTATTTCATGCCATGTACATTCTCACCAGTAACCCTATTCCATATCCTCATAAAGATTTTCTGCAACTCGTTCACGGCATCGCCCTCAATACGGCAGTGCATATCACGCCATTCACCGACCTGTTCTGTACCTTTAATATAATAGTCGGCGACATTCATACCACCAGTATAGGCTATCTGTCCGTCGATAACGACAATCTTACGATGGTCGCGTCCGAAAATCTTAGTCACCCAAGGAAAACGAATCGGGTCGTATTCCACAATCTTGATACTGTCATCACGTAATGCCTTCAGGTGATGCTTCTTCAGCGGTTGGTTGTTAGAGTCATTACCGAATCCGTCGAACATAGCACGGATTTCCACACCTTCCTTTCGCTTCTCACGGAGGATATCGAAGAGGAGGGACGCGATAGAGTCGTTACGGAAATTAAAGTATTCCAAATGGACACTACTCTTCGCCTGACGTATCGCCTTAAACATGTCGTCGAACTTCTCCTGCCCCGACATCAAGAGCGTTACGCTGTTATTATCAGAGAACTGAATCTTCTTTGAGCGTAGTGTTTGTACAATCAGCGAGTCACTCGTTTGAGCGCTCGCTGATAGGGTTATGAGAACAATTAATGCGGATAAAAGAATTCGCGTCATCTTATTGTTTGTACTTTAGGCGATATTCAAGTGGTGTCATGCCATATTTTTCTTTGAAGATATTAATGAAATTCTCTGCGGTAGAGAATCCTATATTGATGGCAAGCTCACTCATATTGATGTTTGTCTTTGTCAAGAGCACACATGCATGCTTGAGACGAATCTCACGAACAACCTCAGCAGGTGTCTTGGTGGTGATACTCCTGATCTTGTGGAAGAAAGGTACGCGTCCCATACCCATTGACGATGCCATCTCCTCCAGACTGATCTGTCCTCTACTCATGTTCTGGAGGACATATTGCTCGACGTTCTTCATTATCTGGCGATCTATCAGTGTACTCATGGAGTAGTTGCCGATAGTCTCGTTTTCACCATAGAACTGTTGGGCAATAGTAGCATCTTGACCTTTCTGGGTACTCTCCGTTTCCTTTTGCTGTGACACATCCTCCGGTTCTTCTGACGGTGTTTCTTTAACATTGTCAGTGACGGGTGGTATGTCATCATATGCCATGGTTGCTGTTGTCATACTGGCATTACGTCCTTCCAGCATACGGGTCTCGCGTCCTTCGATGGTGTTCTGCTCCATTTCAATAGGACCTAATCCCATCAGTTTGTTGAAACGCATGACAGCCTCCTGCACGTTAAACGGCTTCGCAATATAGTCGTCTGCTGCAAGTGTGATATTCATGTCGTTCATCATCTCTTGGGTCAGAACAGAATCTGTCATCAGGACAAACTTGACCTGTTGGGTACGTGGATTAGATTTAAGTTGGTTACATAACTCACTACCAGTCATATGCTTCATCTCCTGTTTGCAGATCACCAAATCAGCCTTCAATGCTTCGATGTCTGGTATTGCCAGTCTGATGTCGTCATAGATATGGAAATCATAGACTTCACGCAGATGAGCATTCATGAAATTGTTAAAATCCTTATTGCTGTCAATGAATACCACATTGAATTTGTGGGTATTCTTGTCCAAACGCAGAGACTGGATGGTCGCAGTCAATTCTGCAGTAGCAACGGAAGGCAGACTGATTTCTCCTTGGTCATTCAGTTCCATGCGGTCTTTTGCCGTAGACTCAGCCTTGGCTTCAGGATTCTCAAGGATTGTCTGCATCTCAGCAATGCGGGTGATGATCTGTAGCATTTGGAAATGCAGGGAGTTCAATTGCTCACGACCTTCCAAATCGTTCTCCTTCTCAGCAAGATTACCGATGATGGTGGTCATTCGTGCCATGGGCTGTCGTAACTCGTCACTGGTGAATTTGATTTCCTCACGCTGACGCTTCAGTTCTTCGATAACTGTACGCTTTCTGGTCATGTAATTTTTTGTCTTCTTATAACCATAGCGCCATACGATCAAGGCGATGATAGCTAACAGGACATAGAGAGAAAGCATCCACCAGGATAGCCACCATGGTCGCTCAATGATGATTTCCAGTTTACGCTCCTGGTTACTTACTGCACCGTCAGCACTGACAGCCTTGACGTGTAAAGTGTAGCTACCACTGCTCAGGTCGCGGAACTTGACTCCATGAAGCAGGGCGTCTCCATTCTTCCAGTCATGGTCTTTCCCCTCCATCCAGTACATGAACTGTAGGCGTTCCCCCTGGTTGTAGTTTCCTGCCGCGAATTTGATGGTGAAAGTATTTTGATTATTCGTTAGCTTGATCTTATTACTTTCATTGAGGGCTTGTGGAAGGATGACATTGTCGTCATATTCATGTCCGACAAGAATCTCTTCCTCACCAATAAATAATTGGGTGAGCATCACACGAGGCAGCGTGTTCTGGTCTTCCTTTGCTGTTTGACGAACCCAGTTTACACCATACAGACCGCCAAAGATTACGGAACCGTCAGATTTTGTATAAATAGAGCCTGTGTTAAACTCATTACCTTGCAGTCCGTCCTTCGTGTCATAATTATAAAGACCGTATCCGAATGTTCCTTCTTCACGGTTACGCTGTACTACTATACGGCTGATACCATTACTGGTTGTCACCCACATATTGTTGTTTCTGTCTTCCGTGATACCACAGATGGAGTTGTTGCAAAGACCGTTCTTCTCTGTGATATAGTTCAAAGAGTCCGTTGAGGAGTTGTAAACATTCAGACCCTCGCGTGTTCCTATCCATATCAAACCACGTGAGTCCTCGTATACTTGAGTGATATAGTTGTTGGTAAATGTCTTGATGTTTGTGGAATTACCTGTCAATAACGTCTTCTCGCGATTCGAGAGATTGAGCATAATCATTCCCTCAGAGGTTCCTATGAGAAGGGTGTTGTTCTTTCCATAAAACAGACAGGTAATGTTATTGGTGTTCAGCAAACCATTCTCACGGGTATAAGAAGAGAAAGTGTTCATCTTGGGATTATAAACCTGTAAGCCTCCATTGGTAGCTATCCACAGATTCCCGCTATTATCTTTTGCAAATGCATTGACATGGTCATCAATCAGTGTCCTCATACTGTCTCTTGCCGCCGAATAGATATGTGAGGATCCATCCTTGATACGTGTCAGACCGTTTTGACGGGAACCAACCCAGATGCTTCCGTCTGTCGTTGTTTCCATACAGGTTACTTTCTGGCTTGCCAAAGCACCTTGATATCCGATAACACCTTTGTCACTTGTTCCATACCAGATGTTTCCGTTGATGTCTTGTGTGATCGCTGTGACATCACCGTAAAAAGAAGACTGGAATTTATAAATATTGTCTCCATAGAATGCGATACCGGACTTCTCTGTTCCTATCCATAGTAAGTCAGTATCATCAACATAAACACTCTGAATGCCAATAATTTCTTGTGCAAGTTGGTCGTTCCTGCCATCATTAGGCTGTACTGATTCTATCTGGTGGGTGTTCCCATCCATTCGGAGAAGTCCCATGCGGTCTGTTCCAATCCAGATATTACCCTTTTTGTCCCCTGCCAAACCGTTCACGCTATGGTCCACAGTCACACTTGTCAGACCAACACTGTTTCCGATGGAAGTGTCCCACACATTAGTGCTCTTGTTATAAAGCATCAATGTACCTTGACCATAAAGCCAGATGTTGTCTGATTGGTCGGCAAACACTTTTAAGGTTAAACTTTTGCGGAGATGCTGCTTGGCTACATGATCGGTAGCCCATACCGTATGTTGCTGGTGCATAATGTCGCAACATACTATTCTGCCGTCCTCATAGACAATAATGGCTCCATCACGGCATTCGCCGATAGAGCAGATGACACCTTGCGGAACTCCGTGGCTGTCGTCCGTATAGCCGAATTCATAAAGTAGCTGTTGCTGCATGTTATAAGCTACGACTCCTTTATTGGGAATAGCAGCCCATAGATTCTTATGCCGGTCGAAAAAGACGACATTCGGTTGTCCTTCAATTCCCATACGAGCATAAACTTGTTTCATGTCACGCTCAAAAGTCTCCGTTTGCGGATGGTATATGCAATAACCAGCGGAAGTGAGAATCCACAAATTACCATCTAAGGCTTCTTGGATATTTAGAATATAACTATCGGGTAGGGAAGAACCGTCCTTAGAGTTACTCTGAAAATACCTAAAGGTATATCCGTCGTACCGATAGAGTCCTGCTGGTGTTCCAAACCATACATACCCTCGATTATCTTTCAGGATACAGTTAATCTGACTAGTTGTTAGTCCGTCTTTGATGTCTAATGTCTTGAACAGATAAACGCCTGCGACAGCGAGTGGCAGTGCAAGCATCAGCAATAATAATATTTTCTTCAGTCCTTTCATAACCTGTTTTGTTTTCTTATTTAAAGAATACATGCATAACGGTCTACGATACCTAACAATTTGTTGTTGGTGTCAGTAACCAGTACATTATGTATCTTGTATTTGTTCATGATTTTCTGTATCTCAGAGATTTTTGCTTGTGGGGAAACCGTTTTAGGAGTCCGTGTCATGATATCACTGACTGTGCGGTCAAAGAACTCTGCCTTCCATTTCTCCATAGCCCTTCGGATGTCACCATCAGTAATCATACCGGCAATGACATGATCCGTAATAGCGACACCGAGCCCCAGTTTTCCTTTACTTACCAGAATGATAGCCTCTCCTAAATGCATCTCTGGTGTTAAAATCGGCAGATGCTCTGTAATCATCACGTCTTGGGCTGTCGTCAGCAATCGCTTGCCTAATTCACCACCAGGGTGGAACTGAGCAAAATCTTGTGGTTGGAAATGGCGTTTGTCCATCAGCGCAACGGCAAGTGCGTCGCCCATGACCAAAGTAGCAGTGGTACTGCTGGTAGGTGCCAGATTTAATGGGCAAGCCTCTTTCTCCACGCTCACATTCAGATGACAGGTGGAATATTTTGCCAATAGAGACTGTGGATTACCGCTCATGGCGATAATAGGAATTTCCATATGTAGCACCATGGGAATGAAACGCAATAGCTCGTCCGTCTGTCCGGAATTGGAGATGGCAAGTACAACATCTCCTTTAGACATCACACCGAGGTCACCGTGAAAGACGTCTAACGGGTTGACGAAGAAGGATGGGGTGCCTGTTGATGCAAGTGTGGCTGCTATCTTGGCTCCAATATGCCCGCTTTTACCTACTCCCGTTACAATAACCTTACCATTGCATTGCATGATTAAGTCGACGGCTTTCTCGAAGTTGTCGTCTATCTTAGCGATCAGGTCAAGTACTGCCTGCGCCTCGTCTTTAATACATTGTATGGCGTTTTCCTTATCAGTCATTGTCTGTCAATTTTGCGACGAGCTGTTCCAGCTTGTCCAGTTCTAACATGTTGGCGGCATCACTAAGTCCCAGGTCTGGGGTGGGGTGTACCTCAAAGAACCATCCCGTAGCTCCGAATGCCTTTGCCGCCAATGCCATTTGGGGTACGTAGCGTCTGTCGCCTCCCGTCTTTCCTCCGGCTCCTCCAGGGCGTTGTACGCTATGGGTGCAATCCATGATGACGGTCGGAACGATTTCTAACATATCAGGGATATTACGGAAATCCACCACCAGATTGTTATAGCCCATCATATTACCTCTTTCCGTCAACCAGATATCCTTGGCACCAGCGTCACGGGCTTTCTCGACAGGATAGCGCATGTCTTGTCCACTCAGGAATTGGGCTTTCTTGATATTGACGGTTTTGCCTGTCTTTGCGGCAGCAATAAGCAAGTCTGTCTGTCTGCAAAGGAAAGCAGGAATCTGGATGACATCTACAACCTGTCCAGCAGGCTCTGCCTGCCATGCCTCATGGATGTCGGTGAGCAAGCGAAGTCCATATTTCTCCTTGACATCGTTCAGCATTTGCAATCCTTTGTCAATACCAGGTCCCCGGAAGGAACTGATAGATGTGCGGTTCGCTTTGTCAAACGACGCTTTGAATATAATGTCAGTGCCCAGCTTCTTGTTGATATCCACTAATTTCGCTGCTACAGTATCCAGCAGTTCAGCAGATTCAATGACACAGGGACCTGCGATAATCGTACTTTCCATATTTGTAGTGTCCATTTCCTTGCAAAGATACTCATAATTCTACAAATAATCGTATCTTTCCCCGTAATTTTACATAAAAGAATGAAATTTTATTTCATTTAATATGTACATCCTGTTGTGGGAAAGGAATCTCAATGCCGTTTTGGTTAAGTGTATTGTAGATGGTGTTGAGAACATCACTGATGACATAGGACTGTTTGGGGGCATCTGCCCATACGAACATCTTCAAGTTAATACCGGAGTCAGCAAGCTCTCCGACAACCGACTTCGCTTTCTTGGATTTGTCCATCCACTTGTGCTTCATCTGGTTAACGGCACCGTCGACAAGCTCTATTACCTGTTGGAGGTTACTGCCATAGGCAACACCATAATGGACAACAGCAAGCACATAGCCGTGGTTGCGGGTCAGATTCTTGTAATTCTTAGTGAATAATTGTGAGTTCTGGAAGGTGATGACCTCACCATACAGTGATTCGACTACCGTTGAAGTATAGCTGATCTTAGTCACCTTACCCATCGTGCCGTCTACTTGGATCCAGTCTCCTACCTTGATACGTCCAGCCATCAAGGTGATACCATAATAGATATTCTCAATGATGTCTTTCGAGGCGAAACCGATACCAGTAGACAAACCGCCAGTAACCACCATCAGCCATGCGAGGGAGATATCCAGAATGCCCATAGAGATAAGGAACCATGCTCCCCAGATGATTACTTGTATGACGTTTCTGCCCATCACCTCTTTGCTGGCGGCAGTTGACGGGTCGCTGATCTGATAATGCATTCGCATCAGCTGAAGAATGGTCTTGCTGGCATAAGAGAAGAAAAACCACAGGCTGATGACAATGGCAAGAGAGATGATGCTCAGTTTCAGATTCTTCAAGTCCAAGAAGTTGGTATTGAAGATCTTCCAGCATAGATCACTGAGGTTAAAGACATCTGCTGCCCAGTAAATACTAATCATGACAGAGGCGACACCTGCGACAGGAAGCAACACCTGATATAATAGGTCGTAAGCCCATGTCTTCGTTATCGGCTTGTCGGTAAGTTGGTGTCTGATGCCGTATAGTTTCATGTATTGCAGGGCACAGGTGATGGTCAGGATACAAGTCAGCTGCATCGTCCACCAAATCAACATCTGTACCGCCATCAGTGTATAACCTGCCCAAGAGCAGATGACGGAGGCGATAAATACAATTAAAGAGATATAGCTGTAGAAGATGTCAGATCGTGGGATGTTTTGGTTGTGACGTCCGATCACGCTCCACTGCCAGAAAGCGCAAAGGAGCAAGACGGGTGGAAACAGCATGTTTACCAACTCATTTGGTATCAGGATGATACGGAAGGCAATCACCAGGAAGCTGATAGCCATCAAAGGGGTATAGATGCGGAAGGCACTCTTGATCTGGTCGCCTTTGACACGAAGCAAGAGGGAGATCAGAATGACACCCATCAGCCATGCGAAATTCACCAACAGGTTACTTGCCATGATGATGAAGTTCTGTTCCGCTAAAGCAAGGGCGATACCTAAGATAATGGCAAAGGTAATGGTCGTTGTGGCAAGTGTGATACAGGTCCGCTTTTTCATGAACTCCTCTGTGCGGAACCGTTTAGGTACCACATAGCGTATGACGGTGAAATTCAGCAGGGAGGCGATGATGCCATAAATGATAATGGTGATGAGAAGTCCGAAAATCCACCGGCTGTCCCATTGGGAATAGGCGTTCGGCTTGTATTTCTTAGCCACGGTTCTACTCATCATCTGCCATTGTCTGTCCCAGTCTTTTAGGATGCTGAAATAACTGTCCCCGCCATTCTTGAAGATACTTGTCTGAATGTCATTATAGCGTTTTTGCGCATAGTCGTTTAAATAGGACAACCGCTTCTCCGTCATGTTGTAATAATGGATGTAGTCCTGCATGGTAGCACGGTTCTCATCCATCGAGTTGCGGATGTTAGTGGCTAAGGTCATGCACACATTCCTGTCTATCTTAGCTTGTTCGTCAAGAGTCTGCACAGGCATAGCCTTTAGCGAATTGATCAAAGAGTCGTAACGGGCGATCTCTGAGTCCGCTTTATTCAGAAAATTCTTAAAAGGGGCCCTCTGTCGCTGGAAGGTGTGATATTGTTCTGTAGCCTCATGGCATGCGTAGGTTAAGTCAAACACATATTCTTGTTTCTGGGAATAGAGCATGAGCGAGTTCTGGTTCGATAGTTTCATGGTAGACATCAGTTGCTCCCTGACTCTCTCGCTCTGTTTTTTGTTCATTTCCAACATCTGCGCCAGTTCCCGATGGTAGGTGGTTAGTTCAGTGCGCAGAATCTGCAGTGTCTGTGGAAGATCTTTTTCCTTCAAGACCGCATGAGCGTTTAAAGCCCCAGCCAATATAATGAGTAAAACAAGTACTTTCTTCATGTTTTTGCGTAATTTGGGTACAAAGTTACGAATTATTTCTAATTTCTAATTTCTAATTTCTAATTATTTTGTATCTTTGCAACAAATTTAGAAATAGGAACGACTATGAAATTGATCGCTGACAGTGGAAGTACAAAGACAGACTGGACCCTCCTTCATGATTCTGGTTTGCGAACGGAGAATGTATTTATGGCGTCTTTTAAGACTCAGGGAATAACCCCCATCCATCAGTCACCTGCTGAGATCCGCCAGATACTGGCACAGGAGTTGATGCCTCAACTCTCTACTTTCTCACGTGCCCAGCTGGTCAATTCGAAAATTCTTGAAAGTCCGTTGCTGTCCAATATCCAAGTGTATTTCTATGGTAGTGGCTGCACACCAGCCCATGTTCCTATGATGAAACAGATGCTCGACGAGGTGTTCTCTCCTAAAACGGTGGAGGTGTATAGCGACCTGATGGCAGCCGCCAGAGCATTATGTGGGCATGACGAAGGTATTGCCTGTATTCTCGGAACAGGTGCTAACTCTTGTTTGTATGATGGTGAAAAAATCGTACAAAACACCCCAGCTCTTGGTTATGTCTTAGGTGATGAGGGTAGTGGCTCGGTATTAGGAAGGTTATTTATGAATGCCATTTTTAAGAACCCGCAATTTGCAGAGATTCGTGATGCTTATCTGGAAGAGACTAAGTTGACGCTGCCTATTATTATTAATAAGGTATATAGGGAACCGCTCGCCAATCGTTTCCTTGCCTCAACCGCCTCTTTTATTCATGAGCACCTTGACTTCCAGCCGTTACGTGAGTTGGTTATCAACAATTTCCGCACTTTCTTCCAGCATAATCTGGTGCAATACCAGCGTCGTGACCTGGCGGTTCATGCTGTCGGCAGTATTGCTTTCCATTTCCAAGAGGAATTGAAAGAGGCAGCAGAACAAGAAGGTTTTACTCTTGGCACCATCTTATCTGCACCGATGGAAGGACTGGTAAA
>CAJONQ010000050.1 GCA_905235835.1 uncultured Prevotella sp. | reverse complement strand
CTTGAAGGCTTGGCTCTTTGGCTCATATTCACGTGGAGAACAACGGGCGGACTCCGATATCGATATACTCATATTACCTGACAAGTCACAGCACTTCAGTCTTTTCACCCTAAGTGAGATATATGAAGACCTGAAGGAAATGTTGCCGCCTTGCAAAACTATTTGATTGTCAGATGGTTGTCGGTGACAAGGAAGTGGCAACGGTGACAAGGATCCCCCCCATAACAGATATCGGAACGAGGGATGAACTATATCTTTATTAAATGAGGGCTTTAATTGACTTGAATAAAGGCTTTAATTGGGTCGATTAAAGCCCTTAATCGGTAGGAAAGGGGGCTTTAGTCGGTAACAAAACAGGGGTCAGTCGGTAACTGAGTGCCCTTCAGTCGGTAACTGATTTTTTATGAATTTTCGAAAAACACCTATTATTAAACTATATCAATCAGCTACCATTCAGGATAAGGTGAAGCGATGGATATACATGTTTGAGCAATCCCGAGCGTAAGCAAACTCGACCGAAAGTCAAATTGGCAACGGCATAGTTACATCTTTTTCCTTCCTATGAACTCACTCGGTGTGATGCCTACGATTTTCTTGAACAGTCGGGTGAAATGATGAGGGTATTCGAAACCGAGCATACGAGAAGTCTCACTGATATTACGTCCCTGCATCAACAGCCCTTTGCCGAGATTGATGACATAGGTGTGGATATAGTGGATGGCGGTTGCTCCTGTCGCCTTACGGAACATGTCACCAAAATAGTGGGAAGAATACGCCATCTCTGAGGCGCAATAAGCGACTGTCGGTAGTCCTAACTGGTACTGCTTTCCATCAAAATAATACTGTTCGAGCAGAGAATGAAACCGCTTCAGGATATCGTTCGTATCCTGAGTGTCCGCAGAAAGTTGACGCTGGTAAATGCGATTACAATATTCCAGCAGCAGACGCAGATAACCCAAAATGATGTTTCGAAGCGCTTGTGAATCTTCGTGAGCCTCCAGTTCTTGACGTAACTGACTCAGTAACTGCGTAATGAATGTCCATTCGGACAGTTCCATCCTCAACGACTCCGTATAGAAATAGGAGAAGAAATGGAAATCACGCATACGAGTTTCCAAGTCAGTATTATGTATTAGTTCCGGAGACCAGAGTACTGCCCACCCACTTAGCCATAGTTCCTTGCCATCATCCTCGGCACCACCCAGTTGTCCTGGTGCAACAGCAAGAATAGAGCCATCACTGACTTCCAATGGTCTGACACCATAACTTAAGTTCTTGGGAAACTCACGCTGGATGAACAACCCGTAAACCCCATAGTCGTTCAGACTGGTATGCACAGGCGACACCTCGTCATAACAGACAAGACTCAGCAGTGGATGCAACTCCGGTGCTCCAGCCTGACGAGCATAAACATTAGGATTGTCAACTTTTAGTATCTTCTTCATCGTAGGTGCAAAGATATATCATTTTCTGCGAAATTGGTAGGAATATCGCAAAAATATGTGCTATATAATACAAAAAATGTTCGTACCTTTGCAGCATGAAACAAATACTTCTATTTATATCAACAGCACTGATAGCATGCTGTTCTTCAAACAATCAAGATAACGATATGAAACAGATACAACTGACTGAGGAGTGGGACAAGGTTTTCCCATTGAGCGAGAAGGTGAACCACCGTAAGGTGACGTTTGAGACACAGTATGGGCTGACACTGGCTGCCGACCTCTATACTCCCAAAGACGGAAAGGGCAAGATGCCTGCCATTGCAGTCAGTGGTCCTTTTGGTGCAGTGAAGGAGCAATCAAGTGGTCTCTATGCCATGAAGATGGCTGAACGTGGATTCGTAACACTTGCCTTCGACCCTTCCTATACTGGTGAGAGCAGTGGAGAGCCCCGTCGTACGGCATCGCCTGACATTAATACTGAAGACTTTATGGCTGCCGTCGACTTCTTGTCGAAGCAGGACCATGTAGATTCAGAAAAGATTGGTATCATAGGAATTTGCGGATGGGGTGGCATTGCCCTGAATGCCGCTGCCGCCGACATCCGTATCAAGGCTACTGTGGCATCGACCATGTACGACATGACACGTATCAGCGGTAATGACTACAATGATGCCTTTGACGTAGAAGAGGCTCGCCATTCTGGCAGAGAGAAACTTGCCAAGCAGCGTCTGACCAATCCTAAGGCGATGGCTGGTGGTGTGATTGACAGTGTACCCCCTCAGGCTCCACGCTTTGTTCACGACTATTATGATTATTACAAGACGCCACGTGGCTATCATCCCCGTTCAGGCAATTCGAACGATGGCTGGCGCGTCATCGGTACCCAGGCATACAGCAACAGCCGTTTCCTCTACTACATCAACGAGATTCGCTCTGCAGTCCTCGTGATGCATGGAGCCGATGCCCACTCTCGCTATTTCGGTGAAGCAGCTTATCACTATATGGTAGACGGCAAAGCCGAGGGCTATAAATTCACTGGCGAACCTAATCCCAATCCTGAGAATAAGGAATTACTCATCATCCCTGACGCCTCTCACTGTGATCTCTATGATGGTGGTTACACTGAGAAGGTGGGTAAGGGCGAGCCAAGAAACATGATTCCCTGGGACAAACTGGCAGAATTCTTCAAAAAGAACCTGAAATAAGCAACCCCATCTCTTTAGCCTTCTCTTTCAACAAACGCATCAGAGGTTCACGCTCGTTCTCCACCTTATTGTCGAGAACTGCGTCTTTCAGGTATTGCTTGAGAACACCGACCTCCCGAGAGGGAGAGAGATGAAAGAGTTCCATAATCTCGTTGCCGTCGATGACAGGCTGCAACAGGCGTTTATAATCCTTCTCTTTTAAGTCAACTAATTTCTCTCGCACCGTCCGGAAGTTCTCTAAAAACAATTGTTTACGTACCTCGTTCTTTGAGGTGATGTCTGCCTCGCAAAGAGTCATCAAGTCATCTATATCATCACCCGCATCATTCAGCAAACGACGTACAGCAGAGTCGGTCACCTCCTCATCGGCAATAGCAATAGGACGCATGTGAAGATCGACAAGTTTTTGAACATAGCGCATCTCCATCCCCATTGGCAATTTAAGTCGGCGGAAGATATCTTGTACCATCTTCGCACCAATATAATTATGGTTATGGAACGTCCATCCTATCTTGGGCTCCCAACGCTTCGTTTTTGTCTTGCCTATGTCATGCAACAAAGCACTCCATCTCAACCATAAGGGAGCATTCTGGCGACAAACATTCTCCAGTACTTCAAGGGTATGGTAAAAATTGTTCTTATGGGCTCGTCCGTCTCTCTTCTCCACAATATCCAGTGCTGCAAGTTCTGGTAGTATGATTTGCAATAGCCCACAACGCTGAAGATACTCAAAACCAATACTGGGATGAGGTGCCATCATGATTTTGTTCAGTTCCACCTCAATACGCTCTCCACTGACAATCTTAATACGGTCAGCCATTCGGTCCAAGGCATCAAAAGTCTCTTCCTCTATCTGGAAATTGAGCTGGGTAGCAAAACGGATGCAGCGCATCATACGTAATGGGTCATCGGAAAAAGTCACCTCTGGATCAAGAGGAGTAGCAATGATATGGTCTTGCAGGTCTGCAATGCCATTGAATGGATCAACTAATTCACCGAAACGTTCTTTATTCAAACAGATCGCCATGGCATTGATGGTGAAGTCACGACGGTTCTGGTCATCCTCCAAAGTACCATCTTCCACAATGGGTTTGCGAGAGTCATGGCTGTAACTTTCCTTACGGGCACCGACAAATTCGATTTCCATGCCACGGCATTTCACCTGAGCTGTTCCAAAATTGCGGAAAACAGAGAGATGTGCTTTCTTCCCCAATTCTCTCTTTAGTGCAGCTGCCACCTCTATACCGCTTCCTACCACAACGACATCGATATCATCTGATGGGCGCTCTAAAAAAATATCACGGACATAGCCTCCCACCACATAGCACTCAACGCCTAAACGGTCGGCGACAGCACTTATCTGATGGAATATTTCCTGATCTAATATCTTAGCCAAAGCGGCATCAGAATAAAGCTTCATTCTACTGACTAATCTTTTCCGACTGCAAAAGTACAAAAAATATTTATAAAACTTAATTCTTATTTCCTAAATTATTTGTACCTTTGCACACAAATAGCAAAACTTAATATACTTAATATAAATATTTTGAATATTATGAAACATATTCTGACAGCACTCCTTTTGTGGACAGCCACGAATGCTTCTGCTTTTAACGTTGATAACTACAAGAACTTAGAGCCTTTGACGCTTGATGTTCCTGAAATGAAAGCAGAATTGGGTTCTTTAAGTAATGAGAGCTACAACAAAAGTGAACTTGACCTGAATGCTCCAGAGCCCAAAATGGACTTTGCGTTCTTTAAGTCACGTACCAATCCCAACACTAAGGCTTATAAGTTCATGGATGACATGACTTTTGCCGGTGTACCTCTTTTCATTGCCGGTATTATTGCCAAGAGTGAGAAGAATGCCTTCAAGCAACAAGACAAGCACTCGTTAGTAACAAAATTCAAAACTGGTATCGATGATTACACCCAGTTCTTTGGTCCTGCTGCAGTAGTTGGACTGAAACTGGCTGGTGTGGAAGGACGTAGTGACTGGCCCCGATTGCTGGCAAGTGCTGGTATGGGTTATGGTATCATGGCACTCTTTGTCAATACCATCAAACATACCGCCAAGGAGATGCGCCCCGACGGAAGTACTGCCAACTCATGGCCTTCAGGTCATACAGCCACAGCTTTCGTAGGTGCCACACTGTTACACAAGGAGTATGGTCTGACTCGTTCACCTTGGTATTCGGTAGCTGGCTATGGTGTAGCTACGGCAACAGGTGTCATGCGTGTACTCAACAACCGTCACTGGATCAGTGATGTGCTCTCTGGTGCTGGTCTCGGTATGCTCTCTGGTGAGTTAGGCTATGCCATCTGCGACTTGCTCTTTAAGGGCAAGGGACTACTTCGCAACGACAACATCGGTGAAGCCAGTGTCATCACCCACCCCTCTTTCTTCTCTATCTCGATGGGTATCGGACTGGGCTCTCGCGATCTTGACTTCAGCATGAAAGAGTTCGGGTGGTCAGACGACATGAACCTGAAGTTCCAGGCTTCCACAGCAGTAAGTGCTGAAGGTGCGTACTTCTTCAACCCTTATATCGGTGTGGGTGGCCGCTTGCGTGTGAAGAGTACTCCTATCAAGGGATGGAATAAAATCACAGATCTCGCATGGGAAGACGTATCTGATCTGTATGATGCCATGTCGCAATTTGACGAAGAAGACCTGCAATCTATTGAGACAGAGATTAACGATGTCGATTTCATCATTGAGAGTGACCACTTGACGGAGTTTGCCGTCGACTTGGGTGCTTATTTCAATTTCCCTCTCTCCGACCGCTTTGCATTGGGCAGCAAACTGCTCATTGGTCGCAGCATTATGCAGGAACTCTCTCTGAATGCCAAACTGGCTGGTCAAGAATACAAAAAAGAGGATGAGCCACTGAAACCTACAGGAAACAATTTCGACATGGAATGGGACTATTTCACCGTTAGTGGTAATAACACCATGAAGTTCGGTACCGGTATCTCACTGACCTATGCCTATAAAAAGAACTTCTCATGGAAAGTATTCCTCGATTATGACGTATCCCGTAAGACCTACACCATTAATTACGACTATGGAGGTCTTGTTTACGGTCTGTTCCCTTCTTATTTTACAAACATGACTGCAGAACAATATAAAGAGAATTACACTGCCAGCAAGAGCATCAAGAAAACGATGCACTCCTTCGTGCTGGGTGCTTCATTCGCCATTAATTTCTAAATAGCCACAATGGCAGAGACTAACGAGAAAACCAATGCGCAGTTTGAGCAGGTGATGCGGGAATGCCGCAGTCTGTTTGAGAAGAAGCTTCACGACTACGGAGCTTCTTGGCGTATCCTACGTCCCCAGTCGCTCACTGACCAATTGTTTATCAAAGCTAAGCGTATTCGCTCTTTAGAGATTAAGAAGGAGTCGCTGGTGGGCGAAGGCATCCGCCCAGAGTTCATCGCCTTGATTAACTATGGTATCGTGGGACTCATCCAACTGGCGAATGGCTTTTCTGACACAATTGATATGCAAGCCAAAGAGGCAATGGCACTCTATGACCGCTATGCCTTGGAGGCTCTCGAACTGATGAAACGCAAGAACCACGACTACGACGAAGCGTGGCGTGGTATGCGTGTCAGCAGTTATACAGATTTCATCCTCACCAAAATAGAACGTATCAAGGAGATAGAGAATCTCCAAGGTGACACCCTCGTCAGTGAGGGCATCGACGCCAACTATATGGATATCATCAACTATGCGGTCTTCGGAGCGATTAAGTTGAGTGAACAAGGATGAAAAAGATATTGGTGAATATCGCCCGTTTCGTGGTCGCGCTGACCTTTATCCTCTCTGGATTTGTCAAGGCAGTAGACCCAATGGGCACACAATACAAAATTGCTGACTATTTGGCGGCGATGCATCTTGGGACATATATTCCCGACTTCATCACGCTTATTGCGTCCGTCTTGTTGTCGGCAGCCGAGTTTTGGCTTGGCATTTGTTTACTTTTTGCCATACGGCGTCGTGTAGTGACACGCATCATACTGATATGGCTCATCATCATGACACCGTTGACTCTATGGCTTGCTCTTGCAAATCCAATCAGTGACTGCGGTTGTTTTGGTGATGCTATCGTGCTTACCAACTGGCAGACATTCTGGAAGAATGTCATTCTTTTGGCATGTTCCACACTGATAGCGTGGCAGCCATTGGAGATGATGCGCTTCGTATCAAGGACGAACCAATGGATTGTGATGAACTTCACTGCCTTGTTTATCCTTGTAGTGGCAGGAGAGTCACTTTACAAACTACCCTATTTCGATTTCCGCCCCTACCATATAGGGACAGACCTGCGAAAAGGATGGGAGCAGATGATGGAGGGCGAGGAGTCGCCCTATACCGATCTCTTCATGGAGCGCGAAGACGGTACAGACATCACCGACTCGATTCTAAACTTGAAAGGGTATGTGTTCCTGTTGGTATCACCCCATCTTGAACAGGCTGACGAGAGTCAGTTTGACAAGATTAACCAATTGTTTGAATATACACAGGAAAAAGGGTATCCACTATACGGGCTAACGGCAAGTGGTGAGAGAACCATCAACAGATGGAGAAATGGCACAGGAGCTGAATACGAGTTTTGTCAGACTGACGATATCGTCTTGAAAACGATGATCAGGAGTAATCCTGGACTAATACTCATCAAAGACGGTACAATTATCCGCAAATGGGGCAATAATAACCTGCCTAAGGAAACTGAACTGACAGACAGATTGGAGAAAATAGAAATCGGTCAGATGCCAGAAGACTCCATACCTCAGAAGATCATGACCATCATTTTGTGGTATGTACTACCTCTTGTCCTTCTAACAATAGCAGACCGTCTTTGGGCATGGTCAAACTGGATTAAGAAAAAAGAGAAGTTTAACATTTATCATATTTTAAAACGTAAAGACATGAGAAAGAAAATTGTAGCAGGAAACTGGAAGATGAACCTGAACCTGCAAGAAGGAGTTGCTCTGGCTAAAGAGCTGAACGAGGCACTTGCTGCCGACAAACCAAACTGCGGTGTTGTAATCTGCACACCGTTTATCCACCTTGCCTCAGTGGCTCAGGTTATTAATCAAGAGGTTATTGGACTTGGTGCAGAGAATTGTGCCGACAAGGAAAAGGGCGCCTTTACTGGTGAAGTATCTGCCGAAATGGTAAAGAGTACAGGAGCCCAGTATGTTATCTTAGGTCACTCAGAGCGTCGTGAGTATTATAAGGAGACTCCTGAGATTCTGAAAGAGAAAGTTTTGCTCGCCCTGAAAAACGGTCTGAAAGTTATCTTCTGTATTGGTGAGACTTTGGAAGAGCGTGAGGCTAACAAGCAGAACGAAGTTGTAAAGGCAGAGCTGGAAGGTAGCGTTTTCAACCTCAGTGAGGAAGACTTCCGCAAGATTGTGATCGCCTACGAGCCAATCTGGGCTATTGGCACTGGTAAGACAGCAACAGCAGACCAGGCAGAGGAGATTCACGCTTACATCCGCTCTATTGTTGCTGACAAATACGGCAAGGCTGTTGCCGAGGATACCAGTATCCTGTATGGTGGCAGTTGCAAGGCAAGCAATGCTCCTGAGCTATTTGCAAAACCTGACATCGATGGTGGTCTGATTGGAGGCGCTTCTTTGAAATGCGCAGATTTCAAGGGTATTATTGACGCTTGGAAATAATAATCACATGACGTCATCGTAACAGATGGATAATCACTTTCATACTGTGTGTTGGCATGCTGGTGCATGCCAATGCACAATCTTTTACTGAACGTGTTCAAAAAAAGGTTGACGGTAAGGGTACGGTGACTATTCATCAGAGCGAGGAAATTGATCAACTGGTGAATGACCCCAGTGCGACAGGAGTATCACAACAACCACAAAAGCCTAACGACAGCAAAAAACAGGCAGAGCCTTCAAAGGACAACAAGCATGCCAGCAGTACAAATGTTGCGGTATCAGCCACGAACTCTGACAAAGAGGTAGAGGAGACAGAACCATCTGCAGAGAATTCGCGAAAAGCCACTCAGAAAATCACCGGCTACCGCGTACAGGCTTTTGCTGGTGGAAACTCCCGCAAAGACCGTCAGACAGCCGAGCAGATACGTAACAATATCAAGGCACAAATTCCCAATGTTTCTGTTTACGTCCATTTCTATTCTCCACGCTGGATATGCCGTGTAGGCAACTTCCGCACCTATGAAGAAGCCCACCAAATGATGGTAAGGCTACAGAATATGGGCTATAAACAAGCATCTATTGTTAAAGGAAAAATAACTGTACCTTATTAAATGAATACAGAGACAGACTTTAGAGACGGATTGGATGAACTTGCCGCCCACTATAAAGACATCCTTAAACTCCTTGGAGAAGATGCTGGACGAGAAGGACTTCAGAAGACTCCAATGCGAGTAGCTAAAGCTATGCAGGTTTTGACACGAGGCTATTCGATGGACGCACATCAGGTGCTTCGTGATGCTCTTTTCAAAGAGGATTACAGCCAAATGGTGATAGTCAAGGACATCGATTTCTTCTCATTATGCGAGCATCATATGTTACCTTTTTACGGCAAGGCTCATGTTGCTTATATTCCCAATGGATACATCACAGGACTATCCAAAATCGCACGTGTAGTAGATATCTATGCTCATCGCCTACAAGTGCAAGAACGCATGACACTGCAGATTAAACAATGTATTGAGCAGACACTTCACCCATTAGGAGTCATGGTGGTAATAGAAGCCCGTCATATGTGTATGCAGATGCGGGGAGTTGAGAAACAAAACTCTATCACTACCACTAGTGAATTCAGCGGTGCATTCAACCAAGCCAAGACCAGACAAGAATTTATGAATTTGCTACATAGTTCTTAGACAACAATTCAAAAACACTTCATATTATGGAACAAGACAACAAAAATTCATACCGTACCAAACAATCGCTCCCGCAAGAGTTTTACCATAGCTGCTTGGGGAAAATCGTCATCCTTCTTGTATTACTCTTTGTCCTCTTTATTATTGCCGTGATAACAAGACCATCAGGAAGATGCAAACTGAGATGATGGACAATATCCGTGAATGTATCCAACAGAACGACAGTATCAAAGGGGATGCCATCGACGATGCCGTTGCAAATATGAGTCGTATCTTCACAGTGGCTGATACTACTGTTAACGACAAAGAAGCAATGGAGGCGTTTGACAAATATAACAAGTTAGAAATTTACCGTCACTCATTCTATTCAACAGCACGTCTGCGCAATAATTTAAGTACTGAGGGTATTCGTGTGGGTGTTGGTATCTTCAACTTGGTCATCCCAACTGTGAAGTATAGTGATATCATCCTTTTTGTCAGCACGATCAAGAATTACAACAAAGAGCGACTTATTGATCCTGTTCCGCAGGATGACTACATCGGTGAGAATCCTAATGTGACAGAATATCATTATTTAGGTGATCCTGACAATTAAAAACTCATCATTCACCTAATATAATATAAAAAAGAACCTCTCTCCATTTAGGAAAGAGGTTTTCTTTTGTGGGCGCTGAGGGATTCGAACCCCCGACCCTCTGCTTGTAAGGCAGATGCTCTAAACCAGCTGAGCTAAGCGCCCTTACTTGTTGTAAGCGGGTGCAAAGGTAAGGAGTTTTTTTGAAACCACCAAACTTTTGCACCACTTTTTTCACTATTTCCTTATAATTTGTATAAATCACTGGCTGCCATAAGGTCGACTTTCTTCTCTGCGAGAATACGCTCACAGCTTTCTAAGTCTGTAGGACGGATGACAACATGTGCGACATCACCATTGGCAAACGAATACATATACTCGATAAAGACACCTGCATCAGAGAGCATCTTAAGCACTTTTGTAAGAGAGCCACTAGTGTTTGGACATATAAATCCAATTACATCTGTAATCTTCACTGCGAAGTGAGCTGCCTTCAAAACCTGATAAGCTTTATCCGGGTCACTTACGATACAACGCAAAATTCCGAAATCAGAGTTATCCGCAATACTCATCGCTGAGAGATTGACCCCAGCTTCACCTAACACATCTGTCACCTCAGTGAGACGACCAGACTTGTTCTCTAAGAAAATAGACAGTTGCTTTGCTAACATAATATTTCAGTTTTTAGTTTTATAGTTTACGATTATCTATCACACGCTTTGCCTTACCAGTTGAGCGCTCGATACCCTTAGGCTCTACTAGTTTGATCTTAAAGCCAAGACCAATGACGGAGCGAAGCTCTGCCTCCAGTTTTTTCTGCAAGCCGACCATCGTCGCCATATCATCTGTAAAGTACTCTTCCTTCACTTCCACCTTCAATTCACTGGTATCTGTGTTATTAACACGGTCAACAGTCAACAAGAAGTGAGGCTCGTACTCTGGTAAAGACAGGATGACAGCCTCAATCTGGGATGGGAACACATTAACACCACGGATAATGAGCATGTCGTCACAACGTCCCAGAATACGGTCCATTCGTACCAAAGTACGCCCACAAGCGCATTTATCGTAATGAAGTGCTGTCAAGTCGTGAGTACGATAACGCAACAATGGCATTCCTTCTTTTGTCAGGTGGGTGAAGGCTAACTCGCCCAACTCACCTTCGGGCATTGGTTCACCAGTCTCTGGGTTTAGAATCTCAGGATAGAAATAGTCTTCATTGAGGTGTGTGCCATGCTGGTATTCGCACTCATAACCTACACCTGGACCGGCTATCTCGCTCAACCCATAGATGTCATATGCCTTAATACCTATAGTTGACTCCAATTTCTGACGCATCTCTTCGGTCCACGGTTCAGCACCAAAGGCACCAATACGCAATTTAAACTCTTCACGAGGCCACTCACACTCACGCATAGCCTCTCCCAAGAACATAGCATAAGACGGAGTACAGCATAGTACAGATGCACCAAAGTCATGCATCAACGTTATCTGCTTTTGCGTATTGCCAGAAGACATTGGAATTACACTAGCGCCAATATTCGTAGCTCCATCATGAGCACCCAATCCACCTGTAAATAGTCCATAACCATAGGACACCTGAAAAATATCATCTTTTGAGGCACCATAGGCGGTAAAGGCACGAGAAATAGCCTCTGTCCACATAGCAATATCCTTACGAGTATGAAGCACAACCACAGGCTTACCTGTTGTCCCTGAAGAGGCATGAATGCGAACGATTTGACTCATCGGAACTGCCGCCAGTCCAAAAGGATAGTTGTCACGCAAGTCAAGCTTATCAGTAAACGGCAACTTAACGATATCATCTATATCTTTGATATCGCCAGGTTCCAAACCCATTTCTTGAAATTTCTTACGATAGAATGGCGTGTTATGATACACATACTCTGCCATCTTTCTTAATCTGATGCTCTGGATCTCACGCAACTGCTCACGATCCATACATTCTACACTCTCATTCCAAATCATTGTTCTTTTCTTTTTCTTGTTATTGTTCTAAGTTCTTTATAGTTTTGTGTGTTGCAAAGGTAAATAATATTTATGAAAATACCAAAGAAAAGACCGTAAAACATTTTGTCTTACGGTCATCTTTTGTGGGCGCTGAGGGATTCGAACCCCCGACCCTCTGCTTGTAAGGCAGATGCTCTAAACCAGCTGAGCTAAGCGCCCTTTAAAAATCCCGAGCGAAAAACTCGCTCGGGACTACTTTTATCGTTAAACTTGATTATTTCAACTCAACAGTTGCACGACGGTTGAAGCTGATTGGAGAGAGTGTATCAACACCACCAGCTGCATTAATCTCGATGTTAGAGCGATCAACACCCATGTTAACAAGAGCGTCAGCAACAGCATTTGCACGTTTCTCAGACAGAGTCTGATTGTATTTTGCATTACCAGTCTTGCTATCAGCATAACCAGTTACGACAATCTTAGCGTTGTTAGCCTTTGCAGCGTCAGCAACAGCCTGTACATTCTGGAGATCCTTCTTTGAAGCAACCTTTGCCTTACCGATATTGAAGAATACAGATACTGGAGCAGAAACAATCTCCTTAACTGTAGTCTTAGTATCAACAGCATTGGTAGTAGTTGGACACTTGTGGTTAGCAATCTGGTTGCGGAGACGAGCATTCTCTGCATTAGCATCAGCAAGCTGAGCGTTCAGAGCGTCGATCTGACCCTGAGAGAGAGCCTTGATAGCCTCTACGTCTGGAGTCTTGCTCCAAGTAGCCTTACCTAAGTTATAAGTCAAACCAACCTCAACGTTCAGAGTACGGTCGTGGTTAGCCACAAGTCCCTTGAAACTACGAGGCTTATATGGTTTTGCACCAGGAAGCAGGCTTTCATAACCATCAGACCTTGCCATGAAGAGGTTATAGTTGATATCCAGATTGATAGCAACTTTCTTGCTGAGTTTGAACTCGTTCAAGATACCAATACCCCAAGATGGAGAATAGCGGTTGTAGGACATGTTACGCTCAATACCTACACTTGCATAAGGAATGAGATCCCATACGCGGTTCTCATTGTAACCCAGCAACATATTGCTAAGGTTAAACAGAACCTGCTCATTCAAGTTCCAATACTTAGAAGCGTTATCACTCTTGTTCTCAGAGATAACGGTGCGTCCCCAGATACCATTGAACTTTGTACGAAGTCCAAGACCAGGAGTAAACCATTTACCGATGGCTACAGAGAAACCAAGATTATTACGAAAACCTTTCAGAGGGCTCTTAGAGAAATTGTTCTGAACCTCCTGATTTCCCCAGAATGCTGTTCCAACAACATTAGCCTGAACAAACCAGTTGCTCCAGAAAGAATTAGTTGCAACGCTGTACTTCTCTGTAGGTACAGCATCCTGTGCCATTGAGGCAACAGAAACACCGGCAAAAGCCAGTACCATTAATAACTTTTTCATACCTATACTAATATTTAAAAATAATATACACTTTTATCAATTATTGTGCAAAAGTAAACATAATTTTCAAATCTACAAACTTTTTTGGGAAAAAATTGCACTTTTTTACGAAAAAAGTTGATTTCTATCGGTTTTAACGCTCCAGAGTGCTCCAAATAAAGTTAAAATCATCTTAATAATTGTTCTATTTCTCGCTGAGGTAAGATACAAAGGATGGCTTTGCCGTCTGGAGTATAATTTACGTTAGAGCAAGTGAACAGCTCATTTACAATATTTTCCATTTCCTCATTGCTTAGAATCTGTCCTTGTGGAATCGCGGCATGACGAGCAAGGCTTAAAGCGAGTGACGAATGAATGTCGTGCAAACTTCCTAACCCTTTTTCTATGGTATCACTCACCATCTCTTGAACCAGTTGGACAAAATTCAGCCCATCAAGACCTGCAGGAATAGCTTGAATCCCATAACTATACTTCCCAAGATCAGTCAACTCAAACCCCATCGCTTGTAATTCTGGCAGTATTTTCTCCAAAACAACTGCATCAGATGCAGAGAACTGTACGACTTCAGGAAACAGCATTCGTTGACTATTAACAGTTTGAGACTCCAGATGAGTTAAATATCGCTCATAGCGTATACGTACATCAGCACGGTACTGATCAATAATCATTAAACCAGACTTTACCGCTGTCATTATGTACCGCCCTTTATATTGATAATGTACAGGAGACTTTTCCTCCACCTCAAACACTTCCATTTCCATGGGTTGTTGTGTTTGCTCCGGCAATTGCTCATAAAGCTTTTCCCAACCATCAATCACCTTTTTTGAGCGTTCTACAGGCTGATGCTGCTTAAACGGATTATAAGAAGGATTGTAAGAAGGCTGAGGGATATCTACTTTCTGGGCAACAGGATTGAAAGTTGGAATATCTGGTTGTCCTTCCATGTCGAAATCAATCTGGGGTATTTCACAAAACCTGCCTATAGCATCTCTGACGGCAGCTATCAGAATCTGCCAGATTGTTTGCTCATTTTCAAATTTAATCTCAGTTTTTGTTGGATGGATATTCACATCGATATCACTAGGAGCAACTTCAAAATATATAAAATAAGGCACCTGCATACCGACTGGAACTAAACGATCAAATGCCTGCATCACAGCTTTATGGAAATAGGCATGTTTCATGAAACGCCCATTAACAAAGAAGTAGTCATGCGCTCCTTTCTTCTTGGCAGACTCAGGTTTACCTACAAAACCTGTAATTTTACATACTGCCGTATCCACTTTCACTTCCAACAAATCTTGATTGAAGCGTTTACCAAATACGTCGACTATACGTTGGCGAAGGGTTTCACCTTTTAAGTTCAGTAACTCCTGTCCATTACTATATAAAGAGAAATGAATCTCTGGATACACGAGTACGATACGCTCAAAAGCTGTAAGAATATTATTCAGCTCTGTCGCATTAGACTTGAGGAACTTGCGACGGGCTGGTACATTAAAAAAGAGATTCTCTACTTTGAAATTACTACCGACAGGGCAACTGACAGGTTCTTGTGACTCTACTTTCGAACCAGAAATACGTAAACAAGTACCAAGTTCATTTCCTTCCAGCCTTGTACGCAATTCCACTTGAGAAACAGCAACGACAGATGGTAAAGCCTCACCGCGAAAGCCCATCGTAGTCAAAGCGAACAAATCGTCTGCTTTTCTTATCTTGGAGGTAGCATGACGCTCAAAGGCTAAACGTGCATCAGTATCCGACATTCCTTTTCCATCATCAATCACTTGAATGGAAGTACGTCCAGCATCCACCACGAGGACCCGGATTGTTTGCGCACCAGCATCCACAGCATTCTCTACTAACTCTTTAACAACAGAGGCTGGGCGTTGTATCACTTCACCTGCAGCAATCTGATTGGCAACAGAATCTGGCAACAACTGTATTACGTCACTCATCCATCGTCTCCTTTCTATTCAATTTTTGCTTTGGAGCTTCCCTACGTTTGATTTCTTTCAGTTCTTGTCCAGCATTCTTTGGACGCCAATTAAAGATATCATCCTTATCAAGAGGGCGAATATAATCAAACCAAGCATACTGGGGAAGGAAATATTTGGACGGTGGAATCTGTGTCATAGGGTAAAGAGTCCCCACAGGTTTTTCCATCCATATTTTTTTCATCTTCCTATTTTCCAGGAACATTTTCAACAAAGGCGTCTCGGTATAGTTCAGTCCAATAAGTGTACTGTCAGACTCGTCTACAGGATAATAGACTATCAACACATTACCTACGGCATCCGTTTCATAAATCTCACCTTTCTCAAAATAGGCAAGCATCTCTTTAGAGGAAACTTGATTAAAATGAACTGTATCTGGCATCTGCTCTGTTGAGAAAGCCTGTCCTATCACATGTGCCCTATTAATAGTAGAGTCTTTCATATAGACACGTATCTCCTCACCAAATAACTGTTGTCTATTATTCCAGACAATTGGGTCTCGATACATCGTCATACAAGAATCTTTCGAATTATATACCAAAGAATCGCAAACAGCCTGAACATCTATTCGGTACGCGCGTACTTTGTTATATGCATGTATCTTACGATAGACTGAATCCGTGTTGATATTGTAAGTAAACAATTTAAAAGTATCAGCATGCATATATAGTGTATCCTTTTGAGAATAATCCATTGCCACTGCACGATTGGTAGCCATCGCATACCCCGTTGAGTCATTGTACTCACAATAGTCACCTGTCAAACGGTTTTTATTTGTCGAGTCTGTATAGATGACATTCCAATAAGCATAACTGGTACCTTTCTTGGCATCATGGTAGACACTATCACCCACAATAGTCCGACCTTGGTCTTTCATTACAGAACGTCCAAAGAGTTCTGATGTCTCTGTTTTTGTATTATAATAGCCATCCTCACTATAAATGTGACTTGTACCCGACGTGATGTTCGATGGACCTACGATATGAGCGCGAGAGGTCTGTGTATCATAATACAAAGAATCAGTAGTAAGATAGAAATTCTTGTCACGGAGACGTACATCATAATAGAACATCGCCATTTTGGTGTCCGTATGATATTCTCCCCAGTCACTGGTCAGTGTAGAATTATTATCCACCAGTTTACCACCTTCAAAGAAATTTCCGAAATTATACAAACGGTCATAGTCAAGACTATCCGTATAAAGAGTAGACTGTCTATGTTTAAGAACAACATTATAACGAGCCTGAGCTATTTGCGCATTCCCGTCATAATAAGCATAGTCACTAAAGAGTTTTAGCGTATCACCCTGTAACATCTTGACATGACCAAAAGCCTCAAAGGAATTAGTCTGCTGGAAGAAATTAGCACTATCGCAATAGAGGTTAGCACCCATGTGGCGAAAGTGAACATTACCCACCAAGATCTGAGCGTCTCCATTCCGATACTGGTCGTAACGCAACTGGTCGGCCAGATAGACACGTTTGTCCTCTTGCCGCTTGCGGGGAGTATTACGCTTGCGGGTAGGCTGCATCGCCCAGACGAGACTCAGTCCGAACAGGCACAGCAGCAGGAAAGCTACTGTACGGAGTCTCATTTAATCCAACCCTGATATTCAAAGTCGCAGTCCTTATATCGGTCGTTTATACGGACATAGGTCGACTTGATTTTATTAACTACCCACTGATGTAGTTTCTCTTGACGACGTTTCTCCAGTACCACATCCTTCATTACCTGGAAATCCTCCGTAATAGTTGCTTTATGTCCTTCTGTACGACTCTTCAACTTTGCAATGACACAAACAGTCTTTCCACGATCGTTAATCATCTGGAAGGGGGCTGAGATATCACCTACTTTCAAAGTGTCCACCGCACGAGCCACCTCTGAAGGAAGATCTTGCAGTTGGAAGCGAGATGTACGACCGTTTTGTGTGGCATTAGCCATCAATCCATTATTATTACGAGTGTCATCCGAAATCAAAGAAGCACCAGCCTCAAAGGTAAATTTTCCTTCTTTGATGTCAGAACGGATAGAGTCCAGACGAGCTAATGACTGGTCTATTGCCTCTTGGCTTACAACTGGTTTACGAAGGATGTGACGAACATTCACCTTATCCCCCCGTTTATCAATCAACTGAATGATATGGAAGCCAAATTCGGACTCCACGATTTTAGAAATTTTCTTCGGGTCTGTCAAGTTGAAAGCCACATTCGCAAAAGCTTGATCGAGAGTGCCACGTCCCGTATAGCCCAACTCGCCACCACGGCGAGCAGTACCTGGGTCTTCAGAATATAAACGAGCCAACGTCTGGAAAGATGTCTCTCCCCTATTTACGCGATCAGTATAGTCACGCAACTCCTCTTTAACTCTATTCACCTCTTCCTGACTAACACGTGGAGTCTGGGCTATAATCTGCACCTCGACCTCCGTGGGTACAAAAGGAACACTGTCTTGCGGCAGGTCTGCGAAATATCTGCGAACGTCAGCAGGGGTAACAGTGATATCCTTCACCAATTGACGTTGCATTCCCTGAATCAGCTGACGATCACGGAATGACTCACGAAGCTCATTACGAATCTGACTCATGCTCTTTTTGTGATACTCTTCCAGCTTTTCTCGAGAGCCAATTACTGAGACCATATACTCAATCTGCTGCTCTATGCCTTGAGTTATCTCAGCCTCCGTTACCTCAATACTATCAATGGCTGCCTGATGGAGATAGAGTTTCTGCACAGCAATCTGCTCAGGGATAGCACAATCTGGATCACCTTTCCAACGCATCCCCTCTTGCTGACCTTGGATACGCATTGCCTCCACATCCGACTTCAGGATAGCCTCATCACCTACTACCCAGATTACCTCGTCCACCACACTCTGAACTCTCGTGCTATCATCAGCCATCCTTGCCTGTATTGGCAAGACGGTCAACAAAGCTACTATTGCAATAATACCTCGCATCTTCATGATCAACGATGATTGTTTACTGTCTTTAATACCTTTTTATTTACGCTTACTGGATACTTCTTTCTCAAATCAGCCACCCAGCGTTTATTCATCTCTTCCTGCAAATCAGCCACCACCAGTTCCCGTACTTCCGTATAGTCTTTAGGTTTGAAGCCTTTGCGTTTGTATTTCTTTTTATTCTTCTTGAAATAGTATCTCAGAGCCTCCTCATCCTCTGCGGCATGTCGCCCAACCGACTGCTTACTCTGCTCATACAGGAGAATACCTTCATAATACTCCTTTTGCATACCTTGCGTCGGCATTTCGACATCTCCAATGGGCGCATCATCATGAGTCGGTCGTTTCACCACGTCATAGGAAGATGTTTCTCCTAATTCAGCAAGAGGCTTACGATCTTTCATCAATAAGATATGGTAACCTATCGTAGAAAGAAAGGGACGGCTCATCTCTCCTTTTCTCAGTCCGAAGGCAACATCCTCTATTTCTTTAAGCATTTGCCCACGTCCATACCAGCCCATCACGCCATCAGCAACAGATGAATTTTTGTCTTGGGAGTATTGACGAGCCATCTGTCCGAAATCCGCCCCATTCTGCAAGTCCTGATAAATCGACTCTATCCGTTTTTGTGCCAGTCGCTGTTCTTCCAGACTTGCCTTTTGAGGAAGACGTATCATAATCTGAGCAGGACAAATCACCTCACCATATCCCATCTTTCGGACTCTCCATTTGTCAGAGCCTTGTGGGACAACAGAAGCGGCATCCGAAACAGGGATTGTCTGTTCTGGCAGACCATTCAGACAACGCGCGTATTCCGCCTTGAATGAAGCAGTAGCATCAATATGAGCATCTAACGCCGCCTTAACTTTCAGCTTATAATCAATATACAATTCCAGATAGTCGGCTATAGTCTGATGACTCACACGACTGAGGGTAGTATTCTTCAAATACGACTGTTCGAACTCCGATCGTGTCACAGGCATATCACCCACCGTAAACAATATCGAATCATCAGCCGCTTGGACCATCATTGGTACAAGCATCATGAAGACGAACAACAGTTGGGACTTCATCTTAGTCGTTAGGACGTGAATAGTTCGGAGCCTCACTGGTAATCGTGATATCATGCGGATGACTCTCATTCACACCTGCATTAGTGATACGAGTAAATTTCGCATCATGCAGTTTCTCTATCGTAGAGGCACCACAATAGCCCATACCAGAACGCAAGCCACCTACCATCTGATAGATCACCTCCTGAACAGTTCCTTTATAAGGAACACGACCAGCGATTCCCTCTGGAACGAGTTTCTTCACATCCTTGGTGTCAGCCTGGAAATAACGGTCCTTTGAGCCATGTTCCATAGCCTCCAGTGAACCCATACCACGATAGCTCTTGAACTTACGCCCGTTATAGATAATTGTGTCACCAGGACTCTCCTCGGTACCTGCTACAAGAGAGCCGACCATCACACAAGAGCCACCAGCGGCAAGAGCCTTGACGATATCACCTGAATAGCGCAAGCCACCGTCAGCAATCAAAGGTACACCTGTACCTTGTAATGCCTGATAGACATCATAGACGGCACTCAACTGTGGAACACCCACACCAGCTACGACACGAGTAGTGCAGATAGAACCTGGTCCGATACCCACTTTCACAGCATCTGCACCATTCTCCACAAGCATTCTGGCAGCCTCACCTGTAGCGATATTACCCACTACGATATCAATATGGGGGAACGAAGCCTTTGCCTCACGCAGTTTCTCTATCACGCCCTTGGAATGTCCGTGTGCAGTATCAATGACGATTGCGTCAGCACCAGCATTCACCAATGCCTGCATACGGTCAAGGGTATCAACAGTAACACCCACACCAGCAGCAACACGCAGACGACCTTTCTCGTCCTTGCATGCCATGGGTTTATCCTTTGCTTTGGTAATATCCTTATAGGTAATCAAACCAATCAAGTGATTCTCCTTATCCACTACAGGTAGTTTCTCAATCTTATTCTCCTGTAGGATCTGGGCTGCAGCAATCAAGTCAGTCTGCTGATGAGTCGTTACCAGATGATCCTTAGACATAATCTCCTCGATGGGTCGATCCAGACGACGCTCGAAGCGCAGGTCACGATTGGTCACGATACCCATCAGATGCTTCTCTTCATCCACTACGGGAATACCGCCGATATGATATTCTGCCATGATATCTAAAGCCTGGGCTACTGTAGAGCCAAGGGGAATGGTCACTGGGTCATAGATCATACCGTTCTCAGCACGCTTAACGATAGCCACCTCGCGAGCCTGGTTCTCGATGGACATATTTTTGTGAATGACACCGATACCTCCCTCGCGGGCAATGGCAATAGCCATCTGACTCTCTGTGACAGTATCCATCGCAGCAGTAACAAACGGCACATTCAACTGAATATGACGTGAGAACTGGGTTCGCAACTCTACTGTCTTAGGCAGTACTTCCGAATAAGCGGGAATCAACAGGACGTCGTCAAAAGTCAAACCGTCCATAACAATCTTGTCTGCAATAAATGATGACATATAATACTCCTTTAAATTTTATTGCGTGCAAAATTACTCATTTTTTCCGACATGGCAAGCGTTTCGCCACATTATTAATACGATTTAACGTGGAGCGTCAGTTCGCCATTTCTGAGATGAACTTAATACGTACCAGACGAATCTCGTCCTCTGAGCACTCGTCACCCAGTTCGTCAATGGCAGCCTCCAAGGAGTCTGTATCACTTTCAGAAAAGTAATCATAGATCTCATCGATATGATCCTCGTCCATCACCTCATCCAGGAAATAGTCGATGTTCAGCTTGGTTCCGCTATATACGATAGCCTCCACCTCATCGAGCAGTTCCTCGAACTCCAAACCCTGAGCATTGGCGATATCATCGAGAGCCACCTGACGGTCGATACCCTGGATAATCTTCACTTTCAGCATCGACTTCTTGGCGACAGTACGCACACGTAAGTCAGCCTGACGGGTGATATCATTCTCCTCACAATAGCATTTGATCAGGTCAACGAACTCTTGAGCATAAGGCTGTTTCACCTTTCCCTCTCCCACACCTTGGATATTCTTCAACTCCTCCAAGGTCACAGGATAGTCTGTCGCCATCTGTTCCAGCGAGACATCTTGGAAGATGACATAAGGAGGACGCCCCATCTTCTTTGACACCTTCTTACGTAAGTCTTTCAGCATCGAGTTCAGGGTCGGATCCAAAGCACTAGTTCCTCCCTCTTGTTCTGGTGTCCCCTCATAATCATCGGCAAACTCCTTGTCTTCCACTATCATGAAGGACTCTGGTTTCTTCAGGAATTTCTTACCTGCCGAGGTAATCTTCAACAGACCATAGTTCTCCACGTCCTTTTTCAGATAGCCGGCTATCAGAGCCTGACGGATTACCGGGTTCCATAGTTTCTCGTCCTCATCCTCTCCAGCTCCGAAGAGGTCATGCTCCTGATGGTTATGGGCTAGGATGTCCTCTGTCTCACGACCCATGATAAAGTCTATCACATAGTCGGAACGGAAATTCTCTTTGAGGGCAATGACTGTATTCAGCACGATGACCAACTGGTCTTTAGCCTCTATCTTGGTCTTCGGATGCAGACAGTTGTCGCAGTTATGACAGTTCTCCTGCTCATAGACCTCTCCAAAATAATGAAGCAGCATCTTACGACGGCAAACGGATGTCTCGGCATAGGCTGCTGTCTCTTGCAACAACTGCCTGCCGATATCCTGTTCAGCGACAGGTTTACCCTCCATAAACTTATCGAGTTTCTGCAAGTCTTTATTGGCATAGAAGGTGATACACATACCCTCACCACCGTCACGACCGGCACGACCCGTCTCCTGATAGTAGCCTTCCAGCGACTTGGGGATATCATAATGGATGACAAAACGCACGTCGGGTTTGTCGATACCCATACCAAAGGCGATGGTAGCGACGATGACATCTATCTTCTCCATCAGGAAGTCATCCTGAGTCTGGGAGCGAAGTGCGGAGTCCAGTCCTGCATGATATGCCTGCGCCTTGATATCGTTGGCACGAAGGATCTCAGCCAGCTCCTCCACCTTCTTACGAGAGAGACAATAGATGATGCCGCTCTTTCCCGGATGCTGCTTGATAAACTTGATGATATCCTTGTCGACATCCTTGGTCTTCGGACGTACCTCATAATACAGGTTAGGACGATTGAAGGAACTCTTGAACTCTGTCGCATCCACGATACCCAGGTTCTTCTTGATATCCGTACGCACCTTGTCTGTTGCCGTTGCTGTCAAAGCAATAATTGGGGCATTACCTATCTCGTTGATAATCGGACGGATACGGCGATACTCTGGTCGGAAGTCATGTCCCCATTCTGAGATACAGTGAGCCTCATCAATAGCATAAAATGATATCTTTGCCTGTTTCAGAAACTCCACGTTATCCTCCTTTGTCAACGACTCAGGAGCCACATAGAGCAGTTTGGTACGTCCTTCCTTGACATCCGTCTTCACTTGGTCTATTGCCGCCTTGTTCAAAGAGGAGTTCAGATAATGTGCCGTACCCTCTTCACTCATTGCACTGATGACATCCACTTGGTTTTTCATCAGAGCAATCAGTGGAGAGATGACAATTGCCGTTCCGTCCATCAGTAGCGAGGGCAACTGATAGCAGAGCGACTTGCCACCACCTGTGGGCATCAGCACAAAGGTATCTTTCCCATCGAGCACATTCTGTACGATGGCTTCCTGATCCCCTTTGAACTTGTCGAAGCCGAAGTATTTCTTCAGGGCTTCTGCCAGATTCACTTTCATATTTGCCATAGGCTTTGCTTTTTATTGTAAGTGTGACTTATCGAGCTGCTGTTGCGCATACTCCGCTGTCACCTCAAAGGATTTAGTTCTTTTCGAGGGTACCTCGAACATCGCGTCCATCATGATACTCTCCACGATAGAACGCAGTCCGCGAGCACCGAGTTTGTATTCCACTGCCTTGTCGACGATGAGTCTCAGAGCCTCTGGTGTGAACGTCAGTGTGATACCGTCCATCTCAAACAGTTTCTGATACTGCTTCACGATAGAGTTCTTCGGTTCTACCAGGATCCGTTCCAAAGCCTCACGGTCAAGGGGATTCAGATAGGTCAGAACGGGCAGACGTCCGATAATCTCAGGAATGAGTCCGAACGACTTCAAGTCCTGGGGCAGCACATACTGCATCAGGTCGCCCTTGTCGATCTTTCGTACGTTCTGTACGGAGTTATAACCCACCACATGGGTATTCAGACGCTGGGCTATCTTACGCTCGATACCATCGAAGGCGCCACCACAGATAAACAGGATGTTCCTCGTGTCCACATGGATATACTCCTGATCTGGGTGTTTACGTCCTCCCTGTGGGGGTACGTTGACCATGGTTCCCTCCAATAGTTTCAAGAGTCCCTGCTGCACACCCTCACCACTCACGTCACGAGTGATACTGGGGTTGTCGCTCTTACGGGCTATCTTGTCTATCTCGTCGATGAAGACAATACCCCGCTGGGCTGCCTCCAGGTTATAATCAGCTACTTGTAACAGACGGGACAGGATACTCTCCACGTCCTCGCCCACATAACCAGCTTCTGTGAACACGGTAGCGTCAACGATGGTGAAGGGCACGTCGAGCAGTTTGGCGATGGTACGGGCAAGCAGGGTCTTTCCTGTACCCGTAGAGCCTACCATGATGATATTGCTCTTCTCAATCTCCACCCCTTTCTCGTCAACAGGTTGCTGCAGACGCTTATAGTGGTTATAGACGGCAACAGAGAGGAAACGCTTCGCCTCATCCTGTCCGATGACATACTGGTCGAGATACTCCTTAATTTCTTTGGGCTTAGGTACTTTTTTCAAGTCAATAGCACTCTCAGGAGCTTTCTTCGCATCAGGGCCATAGCCGTTCGCCTTGGCTATCTCGTACGCCTGTGCGGCACAATCCTCGCAGATATTACCATTAAGACCAGTGATTAGCAGTTTTACCTCTTTGTCAGATCTTCCGCAGAAGCTACATACTTTCTTCATTATTTCTTCACCAATACCTGATCAATCATACCATATTCCTTCGCCTCCTCTGCCGTCATCCAGTAGTTACGGTCAGAGTCATTCCATACCTTATCATATGGGGTGTGTGAGTGCTCGGAGATAATCGTATAGAGCTCTTTCTTGAACTTCATGATCTCCTTTGCCTCAATCTCAATATCGGATGCCTGACCCTGTACACCACCCAACGGCTGATGGATCATCACACGACTGTGGGGCAGTGCGGAGCGCTTACCTTCCTTACCAGCCACCAGCAGGACGGCAGCCATCGAGGCAGCCATACCAGTGCAGATGGTAGCGACATCGGAGGATATAAACTGCATGGTGTCGTAGATGCCAAGACCTGCCGTCACACTTCCACCAGGGGAATTTAGGTAGATGGAGATATCCTTACCGCTGTCTACAGAGTCAAGATACAACAGCTGCGCCTGCAGGGTGTTGGCGGTATAGTCGTCAATCTGTGTGCCGAGGAAGATGATACGGTCCATCATCAGACGTGAGAACACGTCCATCTGCGTCACATTCAACTGGCGCTCCTCCAGGATATAAGGGTTCAAATACTGAGCCTGTGCGCTGACTACCTCGTCGAGTACAAGGCCGTTCATTCCTAAATGCTTGGTAGCATATTTTCTAAAATCGTTGTTCATCATTTCTTTTTTCGATTGCGCAAAAAAGAGAGTTACCAACTCTTTTCCGCATATTGTAAATACAAAATTACGAAAAAAGTTGGTAACCCCGAAATATAATGCTGTTTTTTTTCTTAAAAAAACTTATTTTTCTTGCAGCATCTTCTGGAAGTCCTCCAAAGTGATGTCTTTCTCGTTGAGTTTGACAACACCTTTGAGTGCCTCTGTCAGCTTCACGTCAACGGCACGGTCTACGAGTCCGTCCACGTTCTCACGCTTCTTCAGCATCTCTGTCGCATAGTTCTCCAGATACTCGTCGGGAACGTTAGACATACCATACTGTGCGAACTGGGCACGGGCAGCCTCCTTGGCGACACTCTTCAGGTCGGCATCCTCCACCTTGATCTCCTGAGCGGCAACGAGCTGCTCCTTGATCAGGTGCCAGCCGAGCTCCTTGATGCTTGCCTCGAAGTTCTTCTCCACGAAGTCAGCGCCCTTGTCCTTGTTATTGTTCATCATCACACGCTTCAGCAGAGCCTCTGGGAACTCCAGCTTGCCCACCTTCTTCTCCATGTGCTGACGGACATCGAGCAGGAACTTATAATCGGAGTCAGCCTTGAACTGCTGGCTGATCTGGTCAGCGATCTTCTGACGGAACTCTTTCTCGTCTTTAATCGTACCCTCGCCAAAGGTCTGGTCGAACAACTGCTGGTTGACCTCTGCCTTCACGAAACGGCTGATCTCTGTGATCTGATAGGTGAAGTCACCCTCGTGGTCTTTCACTTCCTCCTTCTGGATCTTCAGCAGGGAAGACACCTCCACGTCGCTCTCTGGGTAAGCCTTGCGGGGATTCCATGTGATGATGTCGCCCAACTTAGCACCGTCGAAGAGCTTCTTCTGGTCGTCCACCTTCATATACTGGGGCATCAGCACTGCGTCAGCAACGGTGACACCACCCTCTTTCACATTACCGTCAGCGTCCAGCTCACGAAGGTCACCTTTCAGCATGTCACGCTGCTCCGGGTCGAACTGCTCTGCCTTCTCATACTGTCCGGCACGCTGCTGGTACATCTCCACCTGCTGGTCGATCAGTTTGTCGTCAACAGTGATGTTATAATAGTCAATCTTGTCCTTACCGCTCAGTTTTGCCTCGAACGCAGGAGCCACAGCGATATCGAACTTGAAAGTCAGAGGAGCGTCACCCTCGAAGTCGAGTGCCTCCTGCTTGTCACTGGGCAATGGCTCACCCAGCATCTGGATCTTGTTCTCACGAACATACTCATAGAGTTTCTCACCCAGCATCTTGTTAACCACATCCACCTTCACAGCGGCACCATACTGGCGCTTGATCAGACCCATAGGGGTCATACCTGGACGGAAACCAGGAACATTCGCACGCTTACGATAGTCTTTCAGGGTCTTCTCGACCTCTCCTTGATAGTCGTCTTTCTCCAGAGTAATGGTCATCAAGCCATTAATCTTGTCAGGAGCTTCAAATGAAATATTCATCTTATTATTACCTTATTTATATTTTACTTTCTGTTTTGAGCGTGCAAAGGTAATGTAAATTGAGGGAAAAACCAAAAGAAAATCGTTTTTTTTGTTTTTATTATCGAACGATAGTACCTTCTACGGCACGACAGATGCCTGCGCCGCCAGTGGGCGGTGCCTCCGATCAAAGATAGGAAAGTCTCCGATGGCGCATACGAGACTGCCCCCTCTGCGAGGGAAAGCACCCGCCACCATGATAGAAGGCATCGCTCACAACAAATACGCAAGAAAGTCCCGCACTAATGCTTAATGACTTTCTTTCCTTGATGAATATAGACTCCGTGACTCGGCTGACTGACAGGACGCCCCTGAAGGTCATAATACTTATCGTCGTCCGACTGCTCGGTAGTAATCTGACTAATTCCTGTGGGCGCAGTGCCATTCTCGTAAACACCTACGGCATCCCATGCCTTCTTCACAGCCTCTACTTCGGCACCGTCGTTATATAAATCTTTGGCTGCCTGAATGGAAGCCAGGCGGATGTCGGCATATTGTGATTGTTTGGTAGTATACGTCGTCAATATGCGATAGGCTATCTGGCGCGACTTTTCTATACCGATGCCTGTCACATCATAACTGTAATTTTTTTCATTAGTGCCTTTCCCTCCGTCTGTCAGCAGATAGAACCACTTGTTCTGAACACCGCTATTGCGATGCACGCCCCCATGGTCTTCATCCGTCTTTGAGGTATCAGCCCATTTATCGCCTTTATACATGTCGGGTTGCGGATTCCTACCATCTTCACTATTTTTTGGGTTTTTCATATCGCGCATATTGGTTTTTCCATACATCAGTCCCTTGTCGCCCATCAGCCAACCGGCTTCTTTATCGCCCTCAGCCCACTTTTTGCAACTGATGCCCATCAGGTCGGAAAACGACTCATCGAGCGCTCCCGATTCACCCTCATAAACCAATCCTGCAGACAGTTCAGTCACGATATGGGTAAACTCGTGGCACAGCACGCTCAGTTCTACTACCGGTAACATACGGGGAGTGCTGTTGTCTATATCGTCCCATCCGCCCATACCATAGACCATCGGGTAAGGCTTGTAATACGCCAATGCGCTTGCATTGTTACGTGGGCACGCAACAGGATACACATACTCATCATCAGACAGGTAAACAAAATTATAGATGTCTCCGCCTTTATTGTCGTAACTATTACGCTTGAACACCTCCTTGTAGAAATCGTAGGTTCTGCCCATACCCCAGTGGATATCAGCCGCCGGGTCGCCACTGGCTTCGTAGGTGAGTGTTCCACCCACGAAGTTATTTGCAAAAGCAAAAGAACCAGTAGCATCGGGTTTGAACGAGAATGTGTACCCTTCTATTTCATCCCATTCTGACGCACTCAAGATCATAGAGAAACCTTCACGAGGTATCACTTCCTGAAAGTTCGACAGGTCTATTTCAAAAGGAATCTTATCAACCTTGAATACTGTTTCTTCTATCGCACCTTCGCTCGCCTTTCCTGCAGTTGCCAAACCATAACGGAAGGTGACGTTAACTTTTACAGGAAATTTTGTTATGTCAACATATTTTTTAGTCTCACTTTCAGTCTCATCATCACATTTTTTCATGGTAGTAATGGTAAGTTTTTTGGCTTTATAGGCGCTATACTTGTCATTATCTGAGCCCAGATAGGAGGCAAAGTCGCTCTCAAGCAGATATTTGGTATAATCTTTATTTGTATTATCAGGCTTATACTCCGTCTTCTCCGCATCTACTGACGGTGGCAGATAGGCTCCCAGCACGGTATGGATCTTGCGTCCCTGATCGTAGAGCCACGTCTTGCCGTCGGAGGTTTTAGTCACGTCCAGATCGACTTCTGCGCCGTAAATATCAGTGCCGTAAATTCGCTTGCCTTTTGCCTTTGCTGCCGTTCCAGTGGGCTTGGTCAGGCATTTGTACATTGGTATACTCTTCAGCCTTTCACCCGTTTCCACATCTGTATAGATCCACTCCATGCTTTCATCTGAGCGCTCCTTATAGGCATAGCGGTAGCCGTCTTTCGTGTCGATGAGGTAAACCTCACGTCCCTGTCCGTCAACCAACTTGCCGTCTTTACTTGTCAGCGCACTGCGACGCACTTTGTCTATGGGCTGCGGCGTGCGGTGTTGCTCCATCACGGTACCATTGGCTGTTTCCACCTTCCCGTTTCTGGCATGGAGCAATATCTGAGAATGCTCCACCTCTATACCGTTCACATACTGTCGGTACTCTGTGCGGCTCATGCCCAGTTGGTCGACACGGCTTCCCACCAACTGCCACTCTGTGCCTGCAGGCAACGAAAACCACTGGCAGAAATACTTTTCCGCATGCTCCACAGCCACATTCTCGTTCTCAAGCGACTTAAAGAAATGTCCATCTTTCAACTGTGCCTGTGCTGTCAGTGCCAGCATCAACAATAGTGCCAGCACCCATCCTTTTCTAAAAATAATCATCTTTTTCATTGTTAAGTCTTCTATTTACAGTTTTTATATCAATGTTTTTCTCATATAACAAGTCCCTTTTTCCATTTCTGCGACAAAGGTAAGAATTTTTCTCGGATAAAAGCAATAATCCGAAAAAAAGTTGTATATTTGCAGTCACAACGACTATGCTTTAACAAGCTATATACTAATCTCTAAAAACAAAAGTTTATGAAAGACTTAAAAATGTACATCAACGGTCAGTTCTGCGAGAGCTCTAACGGTAAATGGATTGACCCCTCCACGGAGGAAGTGATCTCCCGCCAGCCGGAAGGAACCATCGAGGACGTGAACCGTGCGTTGGATGCTGCTCGTGCTGCCCAGAAGGCATGGGCTAACGACTGCGAGTATGGTCTTGCCTCCTCTATCTTCACCAAAGACCTGAACATCGCCACCAAGGCTTGTCGCGAGTTGGAATTTGGTGAGACATATATCAACCGCGAGCATTTCGAGGCTATCCAGGGCTTCCATGCTGGTGTGAAGAAATCGGGTATCGGAGGAGCCGACGGTAAACATGGTGTGGAGGAATACCTTGTCACGCATGTCACCTACCTCGACACCTACGAAGACATGTAAGTCGTTGAACAAAGAATCCTCGCAACTTTGCGAGGATTCTTTATTTATTGTGAAAAAAAGTATTTTTTCTTTGCTTTTCGCTCGGTTTTCACTACCTTTGAACTATTGTTCGAAGATAGGATGCACCTCGGAAATGAAAGAAAAAAGTATTTTTTCTTTGCTTTTCGCTCGGTTTTCACTACCTTTGCAGGCTGAAATTAAATAATTAAATAGGAACATGAACGAAAAGATTCAAAAGACCCTTAAATCTGCTGAGACGGAGGACTGGCTCGACCTGCATGTGGTACGTCCGTTCTGCTATTGGTGGGCGGTGTTTTTTGCCAAACTCGACATACACCCTAATACTGTCACCATCCTCTCGATGATCATCGGAGCAGCCAGCACCTTCTTCTTTGCTTGCGGCTGTTTCTACTATGAGGGTACCTACGGACTGGTGATGAACATCATCGCTATCCTGATGCTTTGTCTTGCTGACATCTTCGACTGCACAGACGGACAGTTGGCTCGTATGACGGGTAAGAAGAGTCGTCTGGGTCGTATCCTCGACGGTGTGGCAGGCTTCACATGGTTTGTCCCCATCTATCATGGACTGGTGTACCGTTTCTATATCCATCACGACCTGGAATTCTCGTGGCTGGGTATTGCCGATACAGAGCAGAACGTCATCATTGCCACCATCATCGTCTATATCCTCGGCATCATCTCTGGTGTGGCAGGACTGGCTGGTCAGCAACGACTTGCCGACTACTATATCCAAGCACACCTCTTCTTCCTGAAGGGTGAGAAGGGGTCGGAGCTGGATAACTCGAAGAAGCAACAGGAGATCTACGACCAGATGACGAGTGAGACACCATGGGTGGAGCGTTACTTCCAGAAATCGTATATTGACTATACGAAGAAGCAGGAGAAGAAGACTCCTGAGTTCCAGAAGATGCTGAACACGATGCGTGAGAAATATGGTGCGCTCGACAATATCCCTGCGGACATTCGTGAGGACTTCCACAAGAGCTCACTGCCCTTGATCACATGGAATGGTCTGCTGACCTTTAATTTCCGCTCGGCATGGTTGTTCCTGTTCTGTCTGCTGGACATCCCCGTGATGAACTTCGTTTTCGAGATTGTATGCATGGGACTCCTCGCTTGGTATGTCAACCATCGGCATGAGACATTCTGCAAGCAGATCAGGGGGAAGATTGAAGGGTTGAAAAATTGAAAGACTGAAAGGTTGAAGTCATGAAGTGGACGAAACAAAGGCTGAACAACTTGTTCTTTTTTCTCGGCATTGCCGCTATCGTGGTGATGCTGTTGACCTTTGATGTCAGCTTCATCGAACTATGGGACCACCTCTGTCATGCCGGCTATTGGCTGATTCCTATCATTGGTGTCTGGATATTCGTCTATGCACTGAACGCTCTCGCATGGAAAGCTATTATCGAGGGGAACATCCAAGGGAAGATGCCTGTCAGCTTCTGGCGACTCTACAGACTGACTATCACTGGGTATGCCCTCAACTGTAGGTGGACTGGGTGGAGAACCTTATCGTATCATGGAACTGTCGAAGGATATCGACAAGGAGCATGCCACATCGAGTGTCATCCTCTATGCCATGATGCATTTCTTCGCTCATTTCTGGTTCTGGTTTATCAGCATCTTCATCTATCTCGCCTTGGTATTGATAGGTGACCTGCCTATCAATGTCACGATTGGTACTACCTTAGGTATCATCGTCATCTTCTGTCTGTTCTTCTTCTACCTCTTCTCAAAGGGATATCGCAACGGACTGGTGAAATATGTGCTGGGCGTGGTGGCGAATATCCCAGGACTGAAAAAATGGACGCTACGCTTCTGGGCTCGTCACTCAGAGGCTATCGAGAATATCGACAAGCAGATAGCGGCACTCTACGGACAAGACCCCCGTGCGTTCTATCGCAGTCTGCTGCTGGAGTATTTCTCTCGTGTGGTACAGAGCTCGGAGGTGATGTTCATGCTCCTGCTCTTCGGCATCGACTGCGGAGGTGGATGGGACGGTCTGACACTCACCTTCCTGCACAGCATCCTGATTGTCGCCTTCACCACCCTCTTCGCCAACCTGATTGGTTTCCTGCCCATGCAACTGGGAGTACAGGAAGGCGGTTTCGTACTCTCTATCGCCGCATTGGGACTGTCCGCAGCCCTTGGCATCTTCGTGAGTATCATCTGCCGTGTGAGGGAGATTATCTGGATTGCTATTGGAATGCTGCTGATGAAATGGAAGAATTGAAAAATGGAAGTAATAACGGAATATCGAAAAAAACTAAGAATATGAATTATCTCGACAGAAACGAATTTAACTTTGAGCCCAGCCAGAAAGTGGTTGACGCTATCAAGAATTTCGACCCTAAGACATTGTGTTTCTATACTCGTATCTATGATCAGGGTAAGAAAAGTGTGATCTCTGTACGTCTCAGCGAGATCTATAACGTACCAGAGGAACAGGTATTGCTGACTTATGGTGGCGAGGATATGCTGAAAAACGCCATCCACTATTTCCTGATGCTGGGTGACAACAAGAAGATTCTCATCCCAGAGTTCTCTTGGTGGTACTATAACCGTGTGGCAAGTGAGTGTGGTGGTACGTTTGAGATGTATCCCTTGCATGAGTTAGAGGATACCTTCGCCTATGATGTGGAGGAGGTGATTGAATACACCAATCGTGTACATCCTCGCATGCTGCTGCTTGCCTCTCCAAACAATCCTACGGGTAATAGTCTGACCAGTGAGGAGATTGGTCATATCATGGAGAGCATCCCAACGGACACCATGGTATTGATTGACGAGGCTTATGCCAGCTTTATGAATATGGACACGGGCTATATCGCACCACTGGTGGGCAAATACAACAATCTGATTATCTCGCGCACCCTCTCTAAGTTCTACGGACTGCCTGGTCTGCGTTGTGGTTTCGGCTTTATCGGAAAGGGTCATGACCAGTTCCTGAGCTATTGCAACAAGTACTTAGGTTACAACCGTTTCTCTGAGGCTGTGGCTCTTGCCGCCCTCGACAGTGACGAGCACTATCGTCATGTTGCCGACGATATGGAATGGGGTCGCCAGTTGTATAAGAAGGAGTTAGGTAACCTGCCTGGCTTCAAGGTATATAAGTCTGTTGCCAACTTCATCCTCATCAAGTATCCTGTGGAGATCAAGGATGCGCTGATGGAGGCTTTGAAGGTACAGGACTACAAGATTAAGTTCATGGGCGACAAGGGACTGGAGTCTTGTCTGCGTATCACCTTAGGACGTAAGGAGCAGACACAGACTGTCGTTGATACTATTAAACAGGTACTACAAGCCCCCTAAGTTAGGGGGTTGGGGGTCTGAACAAACGAAGACCCCTTATTGACAAAGATATACGGAAATGAATAAACCTTGTTCAGACCCCCAGCCCCCTAACTCAGGGGGCTTAATAGGTGTCATTCTTGCCGCTGGCATGGCGAAACGCCTGCGCCCTCTGACAGACACGAAACCTAAGTGTCTGCTGAAGGTGGGTGAGCGTACCCTGTTGGAGCGAACCATTCGTGCCATGCAACAGGCTGGTATCAGCGAGTTCGTGGTGGTCACCGGCTATCGCGCAGACCAGATAGTGGATTTTATAGAAAATCAAATAGTACCTATAGGAACTATAGGCACTATAGAAAATACCACCTTCCACTTCCTCCACAATGCAGACTACGAGCACAACAATAATATCTACTCGTTATGGATGGCTGGGGAGTATGTCCGTGGCAAGGAGTTCCTGCTGATGGACAGCGATATCCTCTGCGACCCTGCCGCTGTGGCACGTATCGCCCACGAGCCGGAGTCTGCCCTTGCCCTCAACCGCCATGAGTGTGGCGAGGAGGAAATCAAGGTCATCGTGGATGCTGACGGACATATCACGGAGATCAGTAAGGTATGCAGCATCCAAGACGCTATCGGCGAGTCGGTGGGTATCGAGAAGATGACGGCAGCATACAGCACGGCACTCTACAAGGAGCTCGACCAGATGATTCTGAAGGAAGGACTTATCGACGTGTTCTACGAGCGTTGCTTCGAACGTCTCATTCCACAAGGTCATACGTTCAAGGTGGTGGATACCACGAGTTATTTCTCCTATGAGTTAGATACACCAGAGGACTTTGAGCGAGCCAAGGAGCTCATGCCCCAAGAACTCCTGTAAACATAAAAGGAATCAGCCAAACGGTTGATTCCTTTTTCTTTTATGATTGGGCAGCATCCTCTGCCTCTTCTTTTCGTCTCTTCTCCTCTGCCATCTGCTGGAAGTCTTTCTTCTGTAAGACGAAGTTAGAACCAAGGTACTTCTCTTTCACGATCGGATTGACGGCAAGTTCGTCAGGACTGCCCTGGAACAGGATACGTCCCTCAAACAACAGATACGCACGGTCTGTGATATTCAGGGTCTCGTGCACGTTATGGTCGGTAATCAGAATACCGATATTACGATACTTCAACTGCCACACGATCTGCTGGATATCCTCCACGGCTATCGGGTCGACACCGGCAAAAGGCTCGTCGAGCATGATGAACTTCGGCTCAATGGCAAGACAACGGGCGATCTCCGTACGACGACGCTCACCACCAGACAACTGGTCACCTTTGTTCTTACGGACCTTATTCAGACGGAACTCCTTGATCAGATCCTCTAATTTCTCCAACTGGTAGTCACGGGGCTTACCCGTCATCTCCAACACAGAGAGGATATTATCCTCCACGGACATCTTACGGAACACAGAGTTCTCCTGGGCAAGATAGCCGATACCGGCACGGGCACGACGATATACAGGATAGTCGGTCACTTCCTCATCACCCAGATAGACGTGTCCGCCATTAGGTACCACCAGACCCGTCGTCATATAGAAAGAGGTCGTCTTACCAGCACCATTAGGTCCCAGCAGTCCTACGATCTCCCCTTGTCGTACGTTAAAGCTCACGTCGTTCACCACTGTACGTTTGCCATACACCTTCACGAGTCCTTCCGTACGAAGCACCAGTTGTTCTTCCTGTTTGTTCATCGTCTCGTCCATAACGCCTGCAAAGATAGTGCAAATTGAGTGAAATACCAAATTTATTTGAGTATTTCCGAAATGCCGCCTATCTTCGACCGAAGGTCAAAGATAGTGCGAATTGAGTGAAATACCAAATTTATTTGAGTATTTCCGTATTCTTACGCTTTGTAGACTTCTTCACCGTCCACGATGGTGGCTACGATATTGGCATGACCCACCTTCTCGATGTCGTCGTGCAGGAAGTCGCAGTCGAAGACCGTCATATTGGCTATCTTGCCGAACTCTATCGAGCCTAAGCGATGCTCCTGATGGAACAGACGCGCCACGTTGATGGTCATGGCACGCAGCGACTGCTCGCGGGTGATGGCTTCCTTGACGTTGCGTGGGCTGGTTATGCCGCCGAGCACCTCCTTGGGATAGTTACGCTTTTCAGCAGTATAGATGCTGAGTTTGATGTCCATCATCGACGAGACAGGATAGTCGGAATGAAAGACCACATTGGCGCCTGCATCATAAAACGACTTGATGGGATAAGCCTGATCTGTCAACTCCTGACCGACGTAACTTGCTTCCTGCTCATAAAACCCTGGAGCCTTAGGTGTCCACAATGGTGGAACCGCCGGTACGGAGCCAGTTACTGCCATACGGCGGACATCCTCGTCGGTCACGAAGTGCAGATGCGCCAGCACGTTGCGCTGGTCAAGGTTGCCGGTAATCTTCTCCGCGTCCTCGATGCAGCCCAGCATATAGTGCGTAGCGCCACCTCCCTCAGAGTGAACGTGTACGGACATACCCTCCTTGTCAGCCTCAACAATCAGCTGCACCATCTTGTCGTGGTCGTTGAAACGTTCTGCGCCGTGATAGCCGGGCTGGTCCAGATAATCCTGATTCTGCCAACCTGTGTGCGCCTCTGTCACGCCATCCAGGAACGCCTTAGCCCCGATAATGTGGAAATACTCGCCGCTCATCTTGGCACGCTCGGCAGCGATGCGGGCAATCTCTGCCTTTGGGTCGGCAGTGTTATCGGTGACATACATCCAGGCGTAGGTGCGCAACTTCAGCTTGCCTTCCTGCTCCAGTTCGTAATACGCCTGAGGGGCAGTGCGATGCACAATCTCCGCACCGGCATCGCCAACGGCAGTAAAGCCTGTCTTGAAGGCTTTGTCCTGCCAGGCGAGCAGATATTCCTTGATGTCCTCCACCGAAGTAGGCAGTTTGGGTACTATCTCGAACACAGGCCCTTCGCAGATATATCCGTCGGGTTCACCGTCCTTATCGACGTGTACCAAGTCATACCCCCATTTCTTGGCATACTCCGCGTCAATGCCCGCCCATTCCATCGCCTTGGTATTGAGCAACATGGAGTGTCCACCGCCGGTTTGCATGATGAGTGGCTTGTCAGAACAGATTTCATCCAGATAAGTCTTGCTGACGTATTCGTCATTCTCCACCCATCCGGAAGCCAAGTAGAAATCGCGCTGCGGGTTCTTGGCAATGAATTCCTTCATGATCTCACGGTATTTGGGATAGTCTGTGAGACCAGCCTGCGTCAGGTCTGCCTGTCCGATGGCACGGTATCCTGCCAAGTGCCCGTGGCAGTGGGACTCCAGAAAACCTGGATAGATGTAGTTATCACCATAGTCCAACACCTGTGCATCCTTACTGGCGAGCCGTTTTGCTTCCTCTGCGCTGCCGATATAGGCAAACACGCCGTCCTTCACTAATGCAGCCTTAGCAAAGGGCTTTTTCTCATCCATCGTGATGATGTTGCCGAAAATAAGTGTCTGTTTCATATTTGTTTTGTTTTTGATGAGTTATTGCTCTCTTGTCTCCGTCGCAAAGCTGGCCACGAGGCCATAACTGATGGTGGGGCGGATCCATATCTCGGTAAGGGAGTAGTTGGTGTACTCGTTAACAGGCTCAAAGTACATGATATCGAGATGATAGAGCATGGCTATGAGCGCATCGATGGCGAAGATAACCCACAGGTTCTTCTTGGTATAACTCTTCCATTCGCGGCGGGCATAGAAGTAGGTCAGCGTACAGAGCAGCAGCACCGCCAGCGTGAAGCACGCCGAGCGCATGGCGAGGTTCGCCAGAGGCGGTGGGAAGAGGATGTCGCGCAACAGCACCGTCATGCCCATCGAGATGGAACACCAGTAGTAGAACTGGCTGGTGGTGATGCGGATGTTGTAGAAATACATCCAGATCATGACCAGGCAGACGACGTAAAAAATATTAAGCACCAGTTCGGGCCAGGTCTCGCTGAGCCCGAAATGATAAATCCCATAAAGCACCACTCCTACCGAGAGTGTGCCGCAAATGGCGGTGACCATAATGTCAGCAACCTTGGCATTCTTCTTGAATCTTGTCTGCATATCTTTGTGACTTGTTTACGAATCAGTCGTACGAAACTGTCATTTATACAGCTAAAACACCACGGACTTTCTGCCGGCGTGTTGCGCTCACTGCTTTTCATCGTGGGCACTCATGTTCTTGATAAACAGGTTGACAAGGTGTTTCGTGATGAAGGTATGACGGACGGCATGGCGCGTGCGGTCTGCTAATGAGTTCTTGTCGCCGGATGGCTTAGCAACCTCTGCTTCTGCCATTTGCTGCTCGCGCTGGTCGATCTTGGCACGCAAGTTCTTTGGAGCGTGATTATAAAGGAACGTATAGCAAGGCACGGCAGCCTTCATAATATAAGGCGTGAGGAAGGTGGTCACCACACTGGATGCCACGATGACAGGATAGATGATAGGATTGAGGACGCCCAAACTGGTGCCCAGCCCAGCAATGATGAACGAGAACTCACCAATCTGTACGAACGAGAAACTGGTAAGCATGGAGTCGCGCATCGTCTGACCGCCCCACCAGCAACCCAGGGTACCAAAGAGAATCATTCCGATGATAATTACCAGGCTGACATAGACGATGCTCAGCCAATATTCCGACAATGAAGACGGATCAATCAGCATACCCACAGAGATGAAGAAGATTGCGGCAAAGACATTCTTCAACGGTGTCATCAGCTTCTCGATACGATGCGACTCCGCTGTCTCGGCAAGGATAGAACCCATCACGAAGGCACCGAGCGCACTGCTGAACCCTGCTTCCTCTGCCGTCAGCACCATACCTAAGCACAGACCCAGGGCGAGGATGATAAGCGTCTCGTCATTTAAATGTTTTTTCAATATGCGTATCAGTGTCGGGATAATCAGTATTCCGCAGATGAACCATGCCGCAAGTGTAATCGCCAGATCGATGACTTTGCCGGCTAACTCGGCACCCTCGAACTGATGGCGGATGGCTATACTGGAAAGCAATACCATCAAGACCACAGCCACCACATCCTCCACGATCAGGATGCTGGTCGCTCCCTTGACGAAACGCTCCTTGCTCAACCCTGCCTCGTCAATGGCCTTCATCACGATAGTGGTGCTCGACATACAAAGCATGCCCGCCAGAAACAGGGAGTTGATCATATCAAGCTTGGCATCCATTCCCACAAGGTAGCCAAAGAGCATCATGCCGCCGATGATAGTCAGCGCACCTACTGCTGCCACCTTGCCGCTGCTGATGAGGTTCTTCAGGCGGAACTCCAAGCCGATGCAGAACAATACGAACAGCACGCCGATGTCGCCCCATTGCTTCACGTTGTCAGGATTTACGAGGGTCTTGCCAAACAGATGAGGACCTACCAGGACACCTGCAACGATATAACCCAGCACCACCGGCTGCTTTAATAACTTAAACACTATACTGACTACAGCTGCTGTAATCATCAAAATGTATAAATCTTGTACCATACCTAAATATTAAACTATTTTACAAAGATATGCCTTTTATCCCAAAAGACAAAATATTCCAAAAGAATTTTTGCTTTTTACTCACTTATTCGTATCTTTGCACCCGAAATGATAAACTTACTGAATAAATCACTGACATCGTTTGGTAAATTCCTCCTCCTGATGGGCAGGACATTCAAACGCCCGGAACGGTTGCGTATGTTTGCCAAGGAGTATATCAAGGAGATGGCACAACTGGGTGTCAACTCTATTGGTATCGTGTTGCTGATCTCTTTCTTTATTGGTGCCGTGATCTGTATTCAGATGAAACTGAACATCCAGAGCCCTTGGATGCCCCGCTGGGTCAGCGGCTATACTACCCGTGAGATTATGCTGTTGGAGTTCTCCAGCAGTATCATGTGTCTGATATTGGCTGGTAAGGTGGGGTCCAACATCGCCTCTGAGATTGGTACGATGCGTGTGACCCAACAGATTGATGCCTTGGACATCATGGGTATCAACTCAGCAAACTACTTGATACTTCCCAAGATTATAGCCATGCTGACCATCATGCCAATCCTGGTGATATTCTCCTCCGCGATGGGTATCATGGGTGCTTATGGTACTGCTTACCTGGGACATATCATCGTTCCTGACGACCTGACATTAGGACTGCAACACTCTTTCCAGCCGTGGTTTGTGTGGATGAGTATCATCAAGAGCCTTTTCTTTGCCTTTATCATCTCCGCAGTCCCCTCCTATTTCGGCTATACGGTAGAAGGTGGCTCCGTGAATGTGGGTAAGGCATCAACGGATGCCGTTGTCTGCTCCAGTGTCCTCATCCTATTCTCTGACGTATTCCTAACACAGCTGCTGTCATGATAGAAGTAAAGAATCTTTGCAAGAGCTTTGACGGCGTGGAAGTGCTGAAAGACATCAGTACGGTATTTGAGAACGGCAAGACCAATCTCATCATCGGACAGAGCGGCAGTGGTAAGACAGTGCTGGTAAAGAACCTCGTAGGATTGTTTGAGCCTACCAGTGGACAGGTGCTTTACGACGGACGTGACTTCGTGGCGATGTCAAAGCAGGAGAAGATCCTGATGCGCCGTGAGATGGGAATGATTTTCCAGAGTGCGGCACTCTTCGACTCGATGACAGTATTGGAGAATGTGATGTTCCCTCTCGATATGTTTGCCCCCATGACGCTTCGTGATCGCACAAGACGGGCACAGGAATGTCTGGACCGTGTCAATCTGGTGAATGCCGAGGATAAATATCCTGGAGAGATTTCTGGTGGTATGCAGAAGCGTGTCGCTATTGCCCGTGCTATTGCCCTCAATCCGAAATATCTTTTCTGCGACGAGCCGAACTCAGGACTGGACCCCAAGACATCATTGGTGATTGACGACCTGCTGCATAGTATCACACAGGAGTTCAATATGACTACCATTATCAACACCCACGATATGAACTCCGTGACAACCATCGGAGAGAATATCATCTTTATCTACGAAGGGCATAAGGAATGGCAGGGTGTCTCTGCCGATATCATGGGGTCTACCAACAAACGGTTGACAGACTTTATCTTTGCCAGTGAGTTGCTGAAAGAGATGCGAGAGGTAGTCAATGCGACTAACGCATCTTCCACTGCCCATCACGCTGCACCATCGGGACAGTAATCTCTTCTTTCACAGAATCCTTAAAATGAAGAAGTAAGAAAGCATGCATCACTTGTTGCGTGCTGTCACATCTTGCATTAGACAGGGTCACTGTAGCTAATCCTCCATGCATCTGCTCCAAGGTTTGTTTGTATTGCTTGCATGCTGTCACCATCTGGGTACGATAATCATCAGGGACAGAATCCATATCCGCCTTCCCACTTAGAAAGCCCTCATAGTCTTCTGCAACTAACAGGTCATAATACTCTTTTGCTGCCATACCAGCCTGTTCCTCTGGAGACTGCTCTTGTTGGGAACAACCACCTGTCAACAATAATAATGATATCAGCAACAAAAGACTCTTCCTCATTTCTGTCGGACAAATACGTTAATCGGGGTTCCTGTCAGGGTCCAGTTGTCACGCAACTTATTCTCTAAGAAACGCTTGTAAGGCTCTTTCACATACTGTGGAAGATTAGCATAGAACACGAAGGTGGGAATCTGGGTGTCTGGCACCTGAGACACATACTTAATCTTGATATACTTTCCCTTGATCGAGGGCGGTGGTGTCGCCTCTATCAGAGGCAGCATCACCTCATTCAACTTAGAAGTACCAATCTTAATCGTACGATTCAGATACACCTGCTTTGCCGTCTCCAAGACCTTGAAGATACGCTGCTTAGTGACGGCAGATGCAAAGATAATGGGAAAGTCCACAAAGGGAGCCATACGATTGCGAATAGCATTCTCAAAGGTCTTGATGGCAATCTGTGATTTGTCTTCCACCAAGTCCCACTTATTGACAACGACAACCAGCGACTTGTTGTTCTTCTGTATCAACTGGAAGATATTCAGGTCCTGAGCCTCGATACCACGGGTAGCGTCTATCATCAGGATGCAGACATCGGAGTTCTCAATGGCACGGATGCTACGCATCACACTATAGAATTCCAGATCCTCCGTCACCTTATTCTTACGACGGATACCTGCCGTGTCAACCAGATAGAAGTCGAAGCCGAACTTGTCGTATTTCGTATAGATAGAGTCACGGGTAGTTCCCGCTATCTCTGTCACGATATTACGATCCTCACCGATAAAGGCGTTGATAATACTCGACTTTCCTGCATTCGGACGACCAACAACGGCAAAACGGGGTATGCCATCCTCAATATCATCCACCTCATCGGTCTTGAGTTTAGAAAGGACATCATCCAACAGGTCTCCTGTTCCACTTCCTGTGGCGGCACTGATACAATAGGGATCACCCAGACCGAGTTTATAGAACTCATACTGTCCGTAAAGGTCTTTGCCGTCATCAGCCTTATTAGCAACCAACAATACTGGGAGCTTTGAACGGCGAAGAATCTGTGCGACATCCACGTCAAGGTCAGTGACACCATTCTTGATATCCACCAAGAACAGCACTAAGTCGGCTTCCTCTGTAGCGACAATGACCTGTTTACGTATCTCCTCCTCGAAGATATCATCACTATTGACGACCCATCCGCCAGTATCTACCACGGAGAACTCACGACCGTTCCACTCGCACTTACCGTACTGGCGGTCACGGGTTGTACCTGCCTCTTCGCTCACAATAGCACGACGGGAGTTCGTGAGTCTGTTAAATAAGGTGGACTTGCCGACATTCGGCCGTCCAACAATCGCTACTAAGTTTGCCATAATGTCCGTTTATTCGTCGTATTGCTGCATCAACTCAAAATGAAATTTCTTGCCCTGTCCATTAATAAAGGTCCCTTCATACCCATCGCCACGCAACTCACGCTGACCGTCAAACGTACCAGTATGATAGCCTTTGGGCGAGTACTCCTTAAGTACTAAATGCATCGAGCCTTTGGCATTAATCGCTGCATACTCCACCAGTTTCAGGGTGAAATGGATCTTCGGACGGTCATTATAGTAATAGTAACCTACCTCGTAATCCTCATCGGCATATTCCAGATTCAAAAAGAGCGTAATGGCATAAGGTCCAATCTTTCCTGTGAACTTCTCATACTTCACCTCTTGTTCTATCTGTGCTATCATCGACAAAGAACCCAGCACCAACATTAAACAGCAAACTAATGTCTTACTTAACTTCATAACTTTATCCTCCTTATCTTTATTATTCTGGATTATATCCAAATAAATCCAATTCCTTTTGCGATGACCGCCAATCCTTGTCGACCTTGACAAAGGTCTCCAGATAGATTGGCTTGTCGAAGAATTTCTCCAAAGCCTTACGAGCCTCTGTACTTACCTTCTTTAGGGCTACTCCCTGATGACCAATGATGATACCCTTCTGACTGTCACGCTCCACATAGATGACAGCATTGATATGGATGACCTTCTCCGTCTCCTTGAAACGCTCCACCCGTACCTCAACGGCATAAGGAATCTCCTTGTCGTAATAGAGCAGGATCTTCTCACGGATAATCTCTGACACAAAGAAACGTGCCGGCTTATCCGTCAGCTGGTCCTTGTCAAAATAGGCAGGACTCTCTGGCAACAACTCCTTGATGCGCTTCAACAAGATATCCGTACCAAACTTGTTCTTTGCTGAGATAGGAAGGATTTCCGCATTGGGCAATAGCGTGTGCCACTTCTCCACGATATCATTTAGCCTATTCTGACTAGAATCACTAGAACTACTAGATCCACTAGCAAGTTCGTCAATCTTATTGATGAGCAAGATAACAGGAATAGACATCTTCTGCACCTTCTCCAGGAAATCCATGTTCTTCTCAGGGTTCTCCACCACATCCGTGACATAAAGCAACACATCTGCATCCTGCAATGCTGACTCCGAGAAGGCAAGCATCGACTCCTGCAACTTATAGTTGGGCTTCAATACACCTGGCGTGTCGCTGAACACAATCTGCATGTCATCAGTATTCACAATACCCATGATACGATGCCGGGTGGTCTGCGCCTTAAAGGTCGCAATCGAAATACGCTCACCAACCAACTGGTTCATGAGCGTACTTTTACCTACATTGGGATTTCCAACGATATTTACAAATCCTGCTTTATGCATGGTTTTTTCCGTCATATGCCCATCGATAGAAACTTGCTCCGTGAACGAATCCTGCACCAAAGGCTGTGAAAATCATATTATCACCCTTTTTCAGCAGATGCTCATTCTCCCATAACGCTAATGGTATCGTCGCAGCAGAGGTATTACCGAAATGCTCAATGTTCACCATCACTTGCTCCATCGGCAGTTCCAGACGTTTTGCCACTGCCTCTATGATACGCATGTTTGCCTGATGAGGTACTACCCACTGGATATTATCCTTGTTCAGACCATTACGCTCGGCTATCAAAGCACAGTCGTCACTCATATTCGTCACTGCGTAACGGAATACGGTACGTCCCTCCTGATAGAGATAGTGTAAACGATGGTCTACCGTGAAATGACTGGGAGGACATACAGAACCACCTGCCTTTAAGTGAAGGAAAGGCAGCCCTTTACCATCAGCACGGAAATAGGAGTCCATCACACCGAGGTTCTCTTCTTCTGTACCCTCTACAAGGACTGCGGCTGCTCCGTCACCAAACAACGGACAAGTAGCACGGTCCTTATAGTCTATCACCGATGACATCTTGTCAGCGCCAATCACGATAATCTTCTTATAGCGACCGCACTGTATCATCGAGGCGGCGACATCGAGCGTATAGAGGAATCCACAGCAAGCAGCCCAGAAATCGAATGCGAAAGCATTCTTCAATCCAAGTTTGCCAAGTACGATACTTGCCGTAGACGGGAACTTATAATCAGCCGTCGAGGTTGTGACGATGACTGCGTCAATAGTGTCAGGATCAACGCCAGTTCTCTGCATCAGTTGTTTTGCCGCCTTACGCGCCATATAACTGGTACCAAGACCTTCCTCTGTGAGGATGTGGCGTTCCTTGATTCCCACACGAGTCATAATCCACTCGTCATTGGTGTCTACCATGCGAGACAGTTCCTCATTATTCAGAACATAATCTGGCACGTAGCCACCAACACCGGTGATTATCGCACTGATTTTTCCCATTACTCAGCTGCTTCGTCTATTACAATGGCAATCTTGCCACGATAGTAGCCACAAGTGGGGCATACAGTGTGATATACATGATATGCGCCACAGTTCGGACATACTGCCAATGTGGGTGCTACTGCCTTGTCATGAGTACGACGTTTCAGGGTACGGGTCTTTGACTGTCTTCTTTTAGGATGTGCCATAATTCTATTACTTTAATGTTTTACTTTTAATTGTTACTTTTTCAATTTCAAGAGCGCTTCCCACCGTGGGTCTATCTCATCTGCCTCCTCTTTGCCTCTCAGGTCGGCACCGCTTAGCTCTTCGAGCTTCTGCGTCATCACACTATTGCATTTTCCAGGTGCATGAACGTGCTTGATGGGTATGGCAAGTGCTATAAACTCATAGATGAGCCATGCTGTATCGAGTATTCCTTCGTTCTCGTCAACAATCACGACATCATCATCCTCAGTGTTGGTTTCTATTCCCAACTTAGCCACCAGACGGTTGTCCGTCACGATAGGCTGTTCCATGTCATCAAGACAAATATCACAGGGAACGGTCACCGTGCCCTCAGTGTGGAAGAGGAGTTCATAAAAGCCGGTTGCCTTGCGTATAGACACCGACACGTGCAATGCTCCGTCATTCACTTCCGAGGTGTTCAGAGCCTTGAAGAAGTCACCATCCACGTCGAATTCCAGACGTTGCTCGTCGGTCTTCATCCCTTTCAGGTCTATCTTAAAAGTCTCTAAACTACACATAACTGCACTTTTGGGTTGCAAAGTTACGAAATAATTACGAATAATGAATTGTCTATTACGTTTTTTTTGCTTTTCCTTTGAAAATCAGCCACTAACAGATGTTTATATTGCACACTCTGCAATACAAGTGTGCAATCTTATCGTGGTATTTCTATACGGAAAGTAGTACCTTTCCCTATCTCTGACGACTTGACAAAAATATGTCCTTTATGATATTCTTCCACGATACGTTTGGCAAGTGACAAGCCTAACCCCCATCCTCTTTTTTTAGTTGTAAAACCAGGAGTAAAGACATTCTTGATATCTTTCTTTCTGATTCCCTTACCTGTATCCTGCACCTCGATGATAACTTGCTGGGTATCTGACACCATAGAAAGCGTGATAGTACCCTCTCCTTCCATCGCATCAACGGCATTCTTACACAGGTTCTCAATGACCCATTCAAACAAAGAGGCATTCATCTTAACAATAACATCCTCCAAAGGTATATTACTGATAATCTGCACCTTCTGGGAAGTCCGTCTATTCATATAATCTATGACATGCTGCAACACTTCATTCATAGAAGAATCTACAGGCTCAGGTACTGATCCGATCTTGGAGAAACGTTCGGCGATACGCTCTAACCGTTTCACATCCTTGTCCATCTCGGGCAATAACTCGTCATCAGGATAGTTCTCCTTCAGCATCTCCGTCCATGCCATCAGACTGGAAATAGGTGTACCCAACTGGTGAGCCGTCTCCTTTGAGAGTCCAACCCACACTTTATTCTGCTCAGCGCGTTTTGAAGATAATAATGCAAAGATAGCCACCACCACAAAAATAAGGACAATACCTAATTGCACATAGGGCCATGCTGCGAGACGTTTCAACATGACAGAGTCATCATAACACACTAATTGATAATCGGTGGAGTCACCTATCTGAATCTTGATGAAACGGTTTGCCTCTTTCATCCGTTTGCCCATACGTTCCACATAGGCTATTGAATCAGATGAATCATTTGCTTTAATACGAATATTACGATAGTCCGCTACATGGTCTTCCTTGTCCAATACAACAACAGGTATCGTGTTGTTACCTTCCATCACACTTAACACAAGAGAAAGGTCTGTATTCTCATCTGCTTCATTCAGAGAATGCAATGCCTGTGCCCATACTTCCATCTTGCTTCGTTCCTCATTCGAGAGATCTTTCACCAGAAAATGAGAAACTAACAAAGAAGCAACAGCTATCATCACTGCCACAACAACTAATACTATTTTGACTTGTCGGATTCTATCAGTCCATTGCATACAGATAATAAACGAAAAAGCCCCGAAGATATTGCATCTTCAGGGCTTCAAAATAAAAGTGGCGGCCTCCTACTCTCCCACATTGCATTGCAGTACCATCGGCGCAGGCGGGCTTAACTTCTCTGTTCGGAATGGGAAGAGGTGGGACCCCG
>CAJONQ010000049.1 GCA_905235835.1 uncultured Prevotella sp. | reverse complement strand
TGACATACTTAATCACCTCTATAGTGGATGGAGTATCGTCAAATAGAGCAACAGACAGCAAAATCAGGACGTATGACTATTTGTTGCGGATTTTAGGTTATTATTAATCCTGTTGCAAAGATAGTGAATAATCACTTACTTTGCAAACGGCAAAAGACGATGAAACAACTCAACTGGGACTAATCACCGTTGAAGCGACGAAAATGACGGACAAGAGGGAGAAATTTTCCACTTCAATTACTATCTCCCTACCCATAAATCTTGGAGACTGCTTGAGCCACATTTAAGATAATCCCACCGACAGGGCTGAGTAACGATTTTTCCAGTCGTTTCCCCTACACGTAATTTTTTAAACCCTTGCCACCGTTGCCGCCTTGCAAAACTATTTGATGATTGTCGGTAACAACGAAGCGGCAACGGTGACAACGATTGGCGATTTTGGCTGAAAAGTGGGGTTATTTTGCTTCAAAAATGCGATAAGAATGGGTTAGAATCTATACTATAGTTTGTTCTTTAGGAGAGAGGGGGACTCTGGTCGATTATTCCAGGCATTGGAATCAATCATTCCAGGCATTGGTATCTTTTATCCGAAAGAAGGGGATTATTTGTTCCACCCTATGGAACTAAATGTTCCATGCCATGGAACAAAGTGTTCCACCCCATGGAACAAACAGGAAGGTGCCGCCTTCAAGGGTCGAAGGTGCCGCCTTCATGGGGTAAAGGTGCCACACCCATGATGATGACCAGGGTGATAACCAGACGCCAAGAAAGCCTGTTGGCAAAGGATCATAACTGAAAAAAAACGAGCAATAGATTTCACAGTTTGCTTGCAAAAATACAAAAAAAGTTATAACTTTGCATGCAAAATAATAAAAAGAAATGCCACTCATACTGATAAAAGACCGTTGGAAAGTATTTAGTCTGCTGGTCATCATGCTTCTGACCTTTGCTGGTTGCACAGAACGGGGGGCGTATAAAATTTCCCAAAGGAAATCCACACCTTATACTGATTCCGTTACCGTCCAAAGTCCGCTTCATAAGTCCTATGATGTCCAGGAGCAACAACGTAAGATAGAACAGCAGATAGGATATAAACAATATGCCGTCATGGTCGCCATCTTCATTGGTATCCTTGCCATCATGGGATTATTCTTCGCTTGGTATGCCGCACACCAATGGCGCAAGACACAGTTGAAGAATCAAGTTCTGGCACAACAGATGAAGGATGCCATTATCTATAAAAGTAAGTACGAGGAATTAGAGAAGCTCTTGGTGGATGCTGACGTCAAGACAGAAACCCATGATGTCTCGGTAAATGATATGTCGCCGGAGGAACTCTTCCATTACATAGAGCGTGAGGTCAGTCGCAGACTGTTGTTCCTCAATCCCTCGTTCGACCGCCAGATGATCATGGATGAGTTTCATATCTCTAAAGAGCGTGTAGGTGCGGCATTCTCCCAAGGCAGCAAGTATGACTCCCTGCCACAGTTCGTCAACGACTTACGCTTGGATTATGCCAGCAAACTACTCGTTACCACCAATTTGTCCATCACAGAGATCATGACAAAGGCTGGTTTCTCCAATGCTTCCGTCTTCAGCCGCTATTTCAGTCGGAAATTCCAGATTTCACCGACTCAATATCGGCGAGCCAACGGTGAGCAATCGTAAATCGGACAACAGAAAAGGTCGTATTTTATTGACTATTCGTCCATGTCGTTTTTGACTATTTGTCTTAAAACACTTGACTATTTATCTTTTCTGTTGCGTATATGTTAGAAAGGTGGTACTTTTGTAAGCCAAAAAAAGGTGCTGCTGGTCAATAGTCGCATAACTCACACATCATGAAAGAACTTAATAATTCCAATTCACGACTTCATCAGTTTCTCTATAGGCATAAATGGTTGAGCGCTACCTGTGAATGGCTGAGAGCGCAGTGGCTTATGGTCGTGATTATACTATTGTTCATCATGATTGTGTTGTGTATGATTAATCTCATCGTGATGGTGATGACCACATGAGGGAAGAGTTGAGATGGAAGAGAAACTTAACATAAATTATTGAACTATAAAATACTGAACACTATGAAGAAAATTTTACTCATGACGCTCTTGGCGGTATTCGCCATCAGTGGAGCAGATGCTCAAAGTTCCAGTAAAAGTGAACCGAACGGTCTTGACACCTTGGTCGTGTCAAAGGCTGTTCGTTGGAATGGTGATGTGGCTCCTGGTGAGGTCGCAGAATCGTATGGAAATAGCGCAAACTACTACGGTACAACAGGTGAGAAAGGTAGTTCTACTAGTCCTGCAACCGACCAAGACACCCTGTCAATCAACATCACGGATGTCGAGAAGGAGATGCAAATCTCAACTGATACCGTTTATTTCTACCACGCAGTAGACCCTAACGATGTTGAGTTCTGTGACTCTGTGTTCATCACACGTTTCACTGAGTATCTTGATACGAAAAGTGAGACCAATGACAATTACAAGGTGAGTCTGTTAGCAAAGATGGGTGGTACGTTGAAGATTTTCGCCGCTCCCCGCAAGAAGACGGACGGAGACGTTGAGATTACCGTTAAGCAGGACGGTCGTACCATACTGAAAGGCACTGTCACCACTACCCCTGCTGAAGGTGACAAGGTATCCATTAACCTCGGTGCTTTCGAGGATACCGAGATCTTGGGCAGTGTAGTATCTCGCGGTGTTAATAACTATAACCTGACCAATCCACCTTCGGTATTTGATATTAGCAGCATTATCAGCAGTAGCGACGAAGAAAGCGAAAGTTCCGAGACAGAGATCAGTTATTTCCGTCCATTAGTATCCACTGAGCATGTGGGTATTGGTGAATATACCATTGAGTATTCCAAGCCTATTCGTATCTACGGTATCGAACTTGTACAGATACTGGGACGTGATGAAGACGAGGCAGCACTGGTTGAGTATCCTGGTAAAGAGCACATGACCAAGCATAATGTCTCTAACGAGTTCGTAAAACTGAAGGACGGCAGCAATATCTCCTGCATTGAGTTCGAGAACGATTATACTGCTACTGACTATTTCCTGGAGATCATTCCTCCCGCAGGATTTAAGAAGAACGACGTGGTGAAAATCGCTGGTGTCTATAGTTCAAAGGAAAGTGCGATGTCTCAGTTGGACCTCTTCCAGATCATCGGCAGCACACCTGACATCGTGCTGACCACCAACCCACTGGTCAATGCCAATACTGTGATGGAAACTCCTGAATACGAGAGTGTCACCCTGTCTCGTGCTTATGACAGACTCTATATTGGTCGTACCAAAGGTTCTACGTCTAACCCTATGCTGACCAACCTTCGTGTGGAGGGTGAGCGCAGTTATGAGGAGATGCAGGAATCCACAACCGGTATCAGTGAGCGTGTGGTGAAATTTGAGATTGACTTCACCAAGCCTTTCTATAACCTCAAAGGACAGCGTGTCGGTAACGACTACAAGGGTATTGTGATACAGAATGGTATCAAGATGATCCGACACTAATTTATTTCTTAAACTTTCCAACATCTATAACGGGCGAGGGGGTTGACTCCTTCGCCCGTATTTTATGGTTACCTCTGCAAAGAGGTGAATTTTGAATGATTTTTGTTCCTTTTGTACCTTATTACAAATATTCTTTGTATTTTTGCAGGACATGAATGTACAGATAGAAGACAGTTGGAAGGTATATCTCCAAGAAGAGTTTGAGAAACCCTATTTCAGTCAGTTGACACAAGCGGTGAGACAAGAGTATGGCACAACGACCTGTTACCCGCCAGGGAAGTTGGTATTCAACGCCTTTAATCTTTGTCCGTTCGACAAGGTGAAGGTGGTGATTATCGGACAGGACCCCTATCATGAGCCAGGACAAGCACATGGACTGAGTTTCTCGGTGCAGGACGGGATACCGTTTCCACCCTCGTTGCAGAATATCTTCAAGGAGATACAGAACGATGTTGGTACACCGATGCCTGCGTCGGGTAACCTGACACGCTGGGCAGAGCAGGGGGTGCTGTTGCTCAACGCTACCCTGACCGTCCGCGCCCATCAGGCAAACAGTCACTCGATGTTGGGCTGGCAGAAATTCACCGATGCCGCCATCCATGCCCTTGCCGCCCATCGGGAACACTTAGTGTATATGCTATGGGGAGGTTATGCCCGTGGCAAAGCGTATATGATTGACAAGCAGAAGAACCTCGTCCTGGAGTCTGTACACCCCTCTCCTCTGAGTGCCAATCGAGGAGGCTGGTTCGGACAGCACCAGTTCTCCCGTTGTAATACCTATTTAACACAAAACGGACTAACACCCATCCAATGGTAGATCATATTCCCCCTATCCTGGAGGTAGGAGGTATCTTGGTGTCCTCCGACCTTTTCACCGAGTATTTCTGTTGTGACTATGAGAAGTGCAAGGGCATCTGCTGTGTCGAGGGCGATGCCGGTGCTCCTGTCACCATAGAGGAGATCGCTGGTATGGAAGAGGTGCTGGATACGGTATGGAGCGACCTCTCCGCATCGGCACAGAGTGTGATCGACAAACAGGGGGTTGCCTATACCGATAAAGACGGAGACTTGGTGACGAGTATCGTGAGGGGCAAGGACTGTGTGTTCACCTGTTATGACGGTGACAACTGTCTGTGTGCCTTGGAGAAGGCTTTCCGCAGTGGGAAGACCCGTTTCTGCAAACCCATCAGCTGTGCGCTCTACCCGATCCGTGAGAAGAAATTCTCTGGTGGACTGATCGGTTTGAACTACAACCGCTGGGCGGTCTGTCATGATGCCGTTGAGAAAGGGAAGGCATTACACCTTCCCGTGTATCAGTTTCTGAAAGAGCCCCTGATCCGTCGTTTCGGTCAGGAGTGGTATGAGGAACTATGTGAGGTAGCTACCCTTTTCGATACTGCGAAGGACTGATACCTACATGCTCTTTAAAGTATTTCCCTAAGAACGACTGGTTGGGGAACTGCAACTCTTCCGCTATCTCCTTGATACTCTTCGTAGAGTTTTTAAGCAGCACACGAATCTCCAAGATGACATAATTGTCAATCCATTCGTTAGGGGTGCGCTTGCTCACATTCTTCACGATCTCCGAGAGGTATTTAGGAGTGATACAGAGCTGTTCCGCATACCAGCTGACACGCCGTTCCTGTCGGAAATGCCGTTCCAACAGACGGATGAAATGAGCGAAGATCACATCAGCACGGGACTGTGACTTTGTGCCCTGTTGCTCCACACGCCAGATGACATTACTCATATCATAGAACATCGCCAGCAACAACGCCTTCACCAAGTCGGTGCGATAATGATGGTCCTGGTCGCTCATCTTCTCTCGGATGGTCTGATAATAGTTGCTATACACCTGTATCTCGCGTGGAGTGAGTGACACCACTGGGTTGTTCATCGAGAACAAGAGGAGTGACGACACATTCTTCACGTTCTGGATAAACCCATGATAGAACTCCGTCGACACCATGATACACAGACACTCGAAATCGGGAGACGCCATATAATTATCCACGATATGTCTTTCCGAGATAAACAACAGGTCACCAGGCATAACCGTCTGCTCACGGGTGTCAATCGAATACTGTGCCTTGCCATGCTTGCATAATGCCATCAGGATGAAATTCATACGTGTCGGCTCTCGGGGAATAGGAGCGTCAGCAATACGGTCGGTGAGTATCAGACCGTCGTCCATATATTCCGCATTACCCCATTTCCTCGCTTCTTCGAGCGTTGTGTCTTTGATATTATTCTTTTTCTTTACCATGTCTTCACGGGCAGGGTTTGTCCTGCCTTTAGTTTGAGCGTCTTACGCTGGTTATTATATAATAAGGTGACGGTGCCAGTCTTCTTGGCTTTGATTTGTGCGGCACGTACCTTACTACCTTTCCATTCAAAACTGACCTCGTAACCACCACGGGCACAGAGTCCGCTGACCTTACCGTCGCTCCACTCCTTAGGAAGAGCAGGCAGCAGCTCGATGGTCTTCCCGTCCGACTGCATCAGCATCTCACAGACACCAGCTGTCCCACCGAAGTTACCATCAATCTGGAAGGGGGGGTGAGCATCCATCAGATTGGCATAGGTACCACCAGCATGACGGGTACCAGGACGCTGGTCGTCCTGAGCGTCTGTGAAGGTAAGCAGCTTCCGATATATCTGGTATGCTTTCTCTCCGTGATGAAGACGTGCCCATAGGTTGATACGCCAACCTGTCGACCACCCTGTCGTCTCATCCCCTTTCTGAATCAATGTCTGACGGGCGGCTTCCCTGAGTCTTCCTTCTTTCAGATGACTACCCGGATAGAGTCCGATCAGATGACTCTGGTGACGGTGCTTCGGGTCTTTGTCCTGCCAGTCGTAATACCACTCGTTCAGGTCTCCCTCCTTTCCTATCGTATAAGGATGGAGCTTCCGCAGTGTCTCCCTGTATTTGGTGACAGGATCACCACAAAGGGGACCCGCTGCGACTACCGCCCCAAGCAATTCACGGATGATGGCAAGGTCGGCAGTACCACCATAGCAGGTCATCCCATGATAGCCCTTGTCTGTGATATACTCATTCTCAGGAGAGGTGGAGGGAGCCGTAATCAGCTCTTGCGGATTCTTGGGATTCTTAATCAACCAGTTCAGACAGAAATCGGCTGCCCCCTTCATCAAGGGATAGGCTGTCGTACGCAGGTATTCCTTATCTTGGGTAAACAAGTAACGCTCCCATAACAGTTGTACCAACCAGGCGCCTCCCATGTTCCAGTTAGCCCACTCGGGCCAGTCCCGTTTCTCCCCGACAGGGTTCGTCATTGCCCATATATCGGAGTTATGACTGGAGCACCAGCCTTTGCTAATTCCATAGTAGTTCTTTGCCGTATATTGACCATTCTCTGCAAGAGCCTTGACAAAAGCGTCCAAGGGTTGTGCCATCTCTGCGAGGTTAGCGACAAAGGCATGCCAGTAGTTCTCCTCCAAATTGATATTCACCGTATAGTTTCCACGCCATGGCGACCACAGGTAAGGGGTCCATAGTCCTTGCAGGTTGGCAGGAACACCAGGTGTTTGTGAGCAGGAAATCAGCAAGTAGCGTCCGTATTGGAAATAGAGTGTTTCGAGATAGCGGTTGAAGCCCCCTGCCCTTTCCCCTGTTAAGGGGAGGCTCTTCAGCAACTGGTCGGTAGGTACAGACGGTGTCTCTCCTCCCAGATCCAGTCTCACCCGGTCATAGTATTTCTGATAGTCTTTGACATGACGGTCACGGAACTCCTCATACGCCAGGTTCTTCGTATGCCATATCTCATCGGTCACACGTTCTATATAAGGCGCCCCCTCATTGACGGGATGTTTGTCGAAGCCATTAAAGCTCGTCTCATTGACCAAGTATATCGTAGCCTCCTTCGCATGACTGATGGTCAGGGTGGAGTCTGCGGTACTGACAGCTCCATCCGTCTTCACTTGGAGAATAGTGCAGAAATGGATACTCTCCATCGGGTCACCAGTGGCATGTCCCGTCATCGTGAGTTGCGTATCGCTTGTAGCCTTCACCTGATGAGGTACCTGTGCGGTCATCACCAGTTTGCAGTTGATATCCCCTTTCAGTCGAATGGCAATCAACTTGTCTGGATGCGAGGCAAAATACTCCCTCGTGAAAGTCGTACCATCACGCACGAAACGGTCTTTCACCAAAGCACTGTCAAGGTTCAGTTCCCTACGATACTGGCTCACCCCTCCCTCATTCTCGTCGATAAGGTAGAGGGTTCCCAAGGGCTGATAGAACTGGGAGTTAGGACCCTGCACATGCAACTGCAGTGAGTCGGCAAGCTGGTAGTCCTCGTTGAAGAGTGCCTTCCGGATCTCTGGAATCCATTGGTGAGCCTCCGCGTCAAGGTTGCGGTCAACAGGTTTACCTGTCCAGAACGTGATATCGTTCAGGTGGATGAGACAGGTGTCTGTCCCACCATATACCAACGCTCCTAATTTCCCATTACCAATAGGTAGTGACTCCTCAAAATACCGTGCCGGCTGATTATACCATAGCCTCATCGGCAACTGTTGTGCTGACAAGGGCATCAGCATGCTTATCAGCAGTCCTGTCAATAGCTGTCTTCTCATCGTCTACTTAACATTAGTCGTCCGCAATAGAGAAGTCGAGTTGACGTTTCTCGATATTGGCTCTGGCGACTTTGATACGGATAGGGTCACCCAACTGATATTTGTGATGGTGACGACGACCAACCAGACAGTAGTTCCTCTCGTCGAACTCATAGTAGTCGTCATCGAGGTCACGCATAGGCACCATTCCCTCACAGTGGTTCTCGTCTATCTCACAATAGATACCATACGACTGGATACCACTGATATGGGCATCATAGGACTCTCCTACCTTGTCAACCATAAACTCCACCATCTTGTATTTGATAGAGTCACGCTCTGCCTGTTGTGCTACCAGTTCCATATCAGAACAATGCTCACACAACTCCTCATACTTCTCCTGATTGGCACTGCGGGCGCCATCCTGGTACTTCGTTAGCAGACGGTGTACCATCGTGTCGGGATAACGGCGGATGGGTGAGGTGAAATGGGTATAGTAGTCAAAGGCGAGTCCGTAGTGTCCGATATTATGCGTCGAATATTTCGCCTTCATCATGGCACGCAGCGCTACCGTCTCGATGAGTTTCTGCTCCTTTTTACCCTGACAACCGTCCATCAAAGCGTTGAGACTTTTGGAGATAGCACCCTTTGTCCCTGAGGTCTTCATCTTATAACCGAACTTCACGACGAACTCACGCAATGTCTCCAACTTAGTGGGGTCGGGTTGGTCGTGGATACGGTAGGGCAGTGTCTTCGCTTTCGTACCCTTCTTCACCTTACCCACACTCTCGGCGACAAACTTATTGGCGAGCAGCATGAACTCCTCGATGAGTTGGGTGGCATCCGTCGACTTCTTGAAATAAGCACGAACGGGTTTGCCGTCCTTGTCGATATCGAAATGCAACTCCTCACGGTCAAACTTCACGGCACCGCCCTTGAAACGCCTCTCACGCAGTTTCTTAGCGAGACGGTCGAGGACTTTCAGATTATCGGCATATTCCGAGGGGTCTGAGTTCTCTGACTTCCCCATCAAGATATCCTGCACCTCCTCATAGGCATAACGGCGGTTACTCTTGATGACGGTATGGGCGATATGTCCTTTCTTGATATTCGCCTCCTCATCAAGGGTCACGATAACAGAGTAGGTCAGTTTCTCCTCGTCAGGACGCAACGAACAGATGAAGTTACAAAGGCGTTCCGGTAACATCGGGATGGTACGGTCGACGAGGTAGATACTCGTGGCACGTTTCACCGCTTCCTTGTCGATGATACTACCCTCCTTGACATAATGCGACACATCAGCGATATGCACACCAACCTCCCAGAGTCCCTTGCCTGCAGGACGGATACTCAACGCGTCATCGAAGTCCTTGGCATCCTTCGGGTCTATCGTACAGGTGAAGACATCACGGAAGTCCTCCCTGCACTTGATCTCCTGTTCCGTGATACCCGGTTCTATCTTTTCTGCGGCATCCTCGACAGCCTTCGGATATTTATAAGGGAGTCCGTACTGGGCGAGGATCGCATGCATCTCCACATTATTATCACCCTCCTTACCGAGCACGTCAATCACCTCACCCACGATATTCTTCGACTCCTTCGAGGGCCATTGTGTGATCTTGACGACAGCCTTGTCACCCGTCTTACCACCCTTGAGTTTCTTCTTGGGAATGAGGATGTCGTGTACGAAGATATTCCCTTCTGTGATCAAGAAAGCATAGTCTTTCTCCACTTGCAGCTTTCCGACAGCCTGGTCCATCTTATGCGACAGGATCTCCACCACCATCGCCTCCTTGATATGGTTCTGACGGCGAGCCATCATCGTCACCTTCACACGGTCACCGTTGAGGGCAAACATCGAGTTACGCTCTGAGACGAAGATGGGTTTACCGCCATCGTCCGGCTGGAACGAGTTCTTACCATTCGCCTTACGGATAAAGGTACCCTCCTGCACCTGTGTCTTCAGGTTCAGACGATAGGAATTGTCAGACGCCTTGGTGAGATAGTCGTCCCATGCCATCTCGTCCATCGTATCGATGGCGAGCATCTTTGCCGGGTGTGTATCGAGTTTCAGCGCACGGAATATCTGTTTGAACGAATACGTCTCGTTAGGATGTTCTTGGAAGAAGGTCTGCAGCATCTCTACCACCTGCTTCTTTGTCAGTCTTTTACCACCTTTCTTTTTACTCATAGTATCTCGTTTTTAGTTTCTTTGTGGCAAAGATACAAAATTATTGAGAATATTTTGTACCTTTGTGCCCAAATTTACATTAATTATGAAGATACTCATCACAGGAGCCAGTGGTTTTATCGGGTCTTTCATCGTGGAGGAAGCACTAAGACAGGGTTTTGAGACATGGGCGGCCATCCGCAAGTCCAGCTCAAAGGCTTTCTTACAGGATGAGCGTATCCATTTCATCGAACTGGATTTCTCGTCGCAGGAACAGTTGGAGGCACAACTGAAAGGGCATGCGTTCGATTATGTGGTACATGCCGCAGGAGCCACGAAATGCTTACATCAGGAGGATTTCTTCCGTATCAACACAGAGGGTACCAAGTATTTCGTCAAAGCACTACCCAACCTTCAGATGCCCATCAAGCGTTTCGTCTATATCAGTAGTCTGAGTATCATGGGTGCTATCCGGGAGCAACAACCCTACGAGGAGATCCGGGAGAGTGATGAGGCTAAGCCCAATACAGCCTATGGCAAGAGTAAGCTGGAGGCAGAGAAATGGCTGGAGACACAGTCGATACCTTATATCATATTAAGACCCACAGGGGTCTATGGTCCTCGTGAGCGTGACTATTTCCTGCAGATACAGAGTATCAAGAGCCACATGGACTTTGCCGTGGGATTCCAGCGTCAGGACATCACCTTTGTCTATGTCACTGATGTGGTACAGGCGATCTTCCTTGCCTTGGAGAAAGGTGCCGTCGGACGAAAGTATTTCCTCTCTGACGGGGAGGTTTATCAGTCGGCGACCTTCAGCGACTTGGTGCACGAGGAATTAGGTCGTCCCTGGTGGATCCGTGTGACGGCACCTATCTGGCTGTTGCGCATCATCACCTGTGTGGGTGACTGGTGGGGCAGGAAGACGGGTAAGATGTCGGCACTGAACAACGATAAGTTTAATATCCTCCGTCAGCGTAACTGGCGTTGTGATATCCAACCAGCACGTCAGGAACTGGGTTTTGAACCGAAAGTCAAACTTGCCGAGGGTGTTCGTCGCAGCATCCGATGGTATCAAGAGAATCACTGGTTATGAGAAGTCTGTGGGCTGTCGAGAAAGTTATCTTCACTTATATCGCCTTTACCATCCTGTTGATGGTTTGTTTCTGGGACAAACAGGTGAATGTCACCCAGATGCTGGTGATGCGCCTGGAGGTGGTGCTCCTCATCATAGCGATGTGGATGCTCTATTGCTGGAAACCCTGTAAGCTGACCCGTCTGTTACGGGTGATGGCATTGATGATTTCCCTGTCGTGGTTTTATCCCGATACCTATGAGGTCAACCGGGTACTACCTAACCTCGACCATATCTTCGCTGGTTTAGAGCAACACCTGTTTGGTTGTCAGCCCTCCTTGTTATTCTCACAGAAATGTCCTTGGGGATGGTTCTCGGAGCTGATGTGCATGGGGTATGTCAGCTATTTCCCGTTGATGGTGACTATCCTCCTCTATTATTTCTTCCGCCGCTATAAGGAGTTCGGGATGGCATCGTTTGTGCTCATCACCTCCTTCTTCATCTATTACACCATCTTCGTCATCCTGCCAGTCACAGGTCCGCAGTTCTACTATCTTGCGGCTGGTACCGACAAGATAGCGGCAGGTGTCTTCCCTAACCTGACAGACTATTTCCTGACACATGGTGAGCGCATGGCAGCACCTGGCTGGAGCGATGGTTTTTTCTATCATCTGCTGGAGATTGCCCATAATGCAGGAGAGCGTCCTACGGCAGCCTTCCCCAGCAGTCATGTGGGAGTGACGACCGTCATCATGCTCCTTGCCGCCCATACCCGCAGCAAGAGACTCTTCTTCTCCATACTTCCTTTTTATATATTAATGTGTTTCGCCACCGTCTATATCTATGCCCACTATGCCATCGATGCCATAGCAGGATTCCTGACGGGTGTCGTTATCTACTGGGTACTTCGGTTAAAGGCAAAAAAAATGGAACTCCGCTGAGTTCCTAAAAATCTTTGTTAACCTTAAATCTAATACTATGAAAAACACATTGCAAAAATACGAACTTTCTGAGAATCTGCAAGTTCTGACTTGCAAAAATTCTTGTGTACGCACACTTTCTTGACATAAATCAACCCAAAAGAACGAATTTCAACGAAAAAATTTGGTCGTTTCCCAATTAATTTCTATCTTTGCACACGATAACGAGACATAGTAATGATTAGGGATTTCGACCATCACAGCGTCGGAATTCTTTATTTTTTTGAACATTTAAATAATTAGATAAGTATGGCTTACATGTCACAAGAGGGCTACGACAAGTTAGTAGCTGAACTACACCGCTTGGAAGCGGTAGAACGTCCCAAGGCTTCCGCAGCCATTGCAGAGGCGCGTGAAAAGGGCGACCTGAGTGAGAATAGTGAGTATGATGCCGCCAAGGAGGCTCAGGCTCACTTGGAGGACAAGATCAACCAGTTGAAGGTGACGATCTCAGAAGCGAAGATTGTGGACACCTCTCGTCTGAGCACCGACTCTGTACAGATCCTGACAAAGGTGGAGATGACGAATCTCACCACCAAGTCGAAGATGTCGTATACTATCGTCAGTGAGAACGAAGCTGACCTCCGTGCTGGTAAGATATCCATCAAGACTCCTATCGCACAGGGCTTGCTGGGTAAGAAAGTGGGTGACGAGGTGGAGATCAAGATTCCTCGTGGCACCATCAAACTACGTATTGACAATATCAGCATCGCATAAATTCATGCGATCAACTAATTGCTAACCGCTAAAAAACCAATATATTATGGATATTTTCAGTAAAATCGCAGCTGGTGAGATTCCCAGTTACAAGTGTGCGGAGAACGATGAGTTCTACGCTTTTCTGGACATTAACCCCTTGGTCAAGGGACATACGTTGGTGATTCCCCGTCGTGAGGTAGACTATTTCTTTGATATGGATGATGACGAGCTGGCTCGCTATCAGCAGTTTGCCAAGCGTGTCGCCATCGCCATCAAGAAGGCATTCCCCTGTCGGAAGGTGGCTCAGGTCGTACTGGGCTTGGAGGTGGCTCATGCGCATATCCACCTCATTCCCATGCAGAGTGAGGCTGATGCCGACTTCCGCCGTGAGAAACTGAAACTCACGGAAGAGGAGTTCAAGGAAATAGCAGCGAAAATACAAAAGGCGTTTGAGTAATTCAAACGCCTTTTCTTATAAACGCTAACCGTTACACATACTCATCTCCGTATTTGATCTGTACCTCATTCACATATTTGCGAACGAGTGCCGAGGAGTCGCCTTTCTTACAGATCAATAATACGTTATCGTTCTCTGCGACGATGTAGCCGTCGAGTCCGTTGATGACTCCCAACCTACCTTTCGGCAACTTGATGACGTTGTTATGACAGTCTTCCATCATCACCTCTGAGTCGACAACCACATTGTCACCCTCTCCCCTGCTCATATACTCATAGAGGGCATGCCATGTCCCCAGGTCTGCCCATCCGAAGTCACAGTTCATGACACACACGTTCTCTACATGCTCCAGCACACCACGGTCGATAGACAGGTTGGGATAGGAGGGATAGTTCCCGTTGACAAAAGCCATCTCCTCCTCGATGGTGATATCCGTACGGGTATTGTCGAAACGGTTCAGCACTTCTGGGAACAGCTGACGGAAACAGTGGTTCAGGTAGCGGGCATTGGACAGGATGATACCTGTATTCCACAGGAACTCCCCACTGTCCATGAACATCTGGGCGAAGTCACGCTCCGGCTTCTCCACAAACGACTGCACCGTACTGATCTCTGCTACCTTGGCACGCTCTGGCTGGATGAGTTCTCCTTTCTGGATATAACCGTATCCTGGTTCCGGACGGGAGGGCTGTACACCCAGTGTCAGCAGGTTGTCATGATGTGACACGAAATAGAACGCCTCCTCAAGGTTCTGGTAGAAAGCCTCTTCATTCAGCACCAACTGGTCGCTGGGAGTAACAATGACATTTGCCTGGGCATCTCTGCGACAGACACGCATCGTCGCCCATGCGACACTGGGAGCCGTCCCACGGTTGACGGGCTCGATCATCAGATTCTCCTCGTTCAACGCAGGCAACTGCTCTCTGACGATGGGCGCATACTCCTTATTCGTACAGATAAAGATATTCTGCTTGGGTAATATCTTGACAAAGCGGTCGAAAGTCTGTTGCACCTGCGTACGACCGACTCCAAAAAAGTCAATAAACTGCTTAGGGTACTCCTCTCTGCTGCAGGGCCATAGGCGTTTCCCCTTTCCACCAGCAAGGATAATACAATAGTTTTCCTTAATAATTTCCATAAGATTAGTTCGTGTTAGGATTTTTATGCTACGAAGATACAAAAAACCTGGCTATCTACCAAGAAATCATCAGAAAAACGACAACTTTTATAAATTTTTCAGTATTCATGGTGTTATTTTCAATTTTTCTTTGTAACTTTGCACCCGCAATTTGAGCCCAGATGGCGGAATCGGTAGACGCGCTGGTCTCAAACACCAGTGGGGCAACCCATCCCGGTTCGAGCCCGGGTCTGGGTACAAAGGTTCAAATGCTGAAGGATGTGCGAATAACACATCCTTTTTTATTCAGATTAATTACTACAAGCACTACAAGCGTATGAAGATTTTAATGATTGGAGGAACAGGCACCATCAGCAGTGCTATCACTCGACAACTGGCAGAGAGCGGTCATGACTTATGGCTGCTGAATCGTGGACATCGTAAGAATGAGGTACCTGAGAATGTGCGACAGGTCATCGCTGACATCAATGACGAGGAGGAGGTACTCCGACAAATCGGTGACGAGCAGTTTGATGCCGTCTGTGAGTTTATCGGCTTCGTAACCAGTCAGGTGGAGCGTGACATCCGACTGTTCAGCGGACGTACCCGTCAGTATGTCTATATCAGCTCGGCTTCTGCCTACAACAAGCCGGCAAGCAACCATGTCATCACGGAGGGGACGACGCTCGCCAATCCCTATTGGCAGTATTCTCGCGACAAGATAGCCTGCGAGGAGTTGCTGCTGAGGAAATACCGGGAGGAGGGCTTCCCTGTGACTATCGTACGACCCAGTCATACCTACTGTGAGCGTGGCATCCCTACCAGCGTGCATGGTCCTAACGGCAGTTGGCAGGTCATCAAACGGATGCTCGACGGTAAACCGGTCATCATACAGGGGGACGGCAGCTCGCTGTGGACACTGACATGGAACGAGGACTTCGCTCGTGGGTTCATCGGACTGCTGGGCAATCCGAAAGCGATTGGTGAGGCTTTCCAGATTATGAGTGACGAGCAGTTGACATGGAACCAGATCTACCAGTGTGTCGCCCATGCCTTAGGGGTCACGTTCAAACCATATTATGTCGCCTCTGATTTCCTTGCCGCCGTGTCTCCTAAGGAATGGGACTTCACAGGTAATCTGTTGGGTGATAAGTCCGTAACGGTCATCTTCGACTGCAGCAAACTGAAACGTGCCGTTCCTGGTTTCCAAGCCACCACCCGTTTTGACGAGGGTGTCCGTCGTTGTGTCTCCTATCTGCTTGCTCATCCCGAACTACAAGTGGATGACCCTGCCTTCGACGCATGGTGCGACCAAGTCATTGCTGCGCAAGAGAAAGCGAAAGCCAGTCTTTTGTAAAAAGATATAGTTCATCACTCGTTCCAATACCTGTTATGGGGGTATTAAGATACCTCCCAAGGGTGTTGGGAAGCATCCTCAAGGGGGTATCGGAGGTATCTCCAACCCCCTTGGCGATAATCCCCAAGCCCCATGGAAGTGGCACCTTCACCCCATGGAGGCGGCACCTTCGACCCTTGAAGCCCGTACCTTCGACCCTTGGAAGCGGCACCTTCGACCCTTGGAAGCGGCACCTTCGACCCTTGGAAGCGGCACCTTCACAAGCAGGGGGTGACATTATCCGGTGCACTTGGCACTTATCGGTATGCTGGCAAGGATGATATAATAACTCGAAAAAACACTGTTTTTCCACAAAATAGAATCTGCAAATCCGCAACTGGCAAGTATTCAGTCACTTACACGGTTTATTTGCAGATTTGCAGATTTTTTGCGATTTTAAAAATCACATGTAGTATTTTTTTGGAGCCTATGGCTTCACCGTTGCCGCTTCGTTGTTACCAGCAATCCCCTGACAATCAAATAGTTTTGCAAGGCGGCAACGGTGACAAGGGTTTTAAAAATAATGAAAGTTTTCCTGATTATTTCCATACGGAGATGGGAATGATCTTCACCGTCATGTCAACATCCCGTTTGCGGCATTTAGCGAGCCATTTCTGGA
>CAJONQ010000048.1 GCA_905235835.1 uncultured Prevotella sp. | reverse complement strand
CATGGGCCAATGACCGTCAGGACAAACGATAAGAGGTGAGAGGTCAGAGGTAAGAGGTGAGACATTTCTCTTATGCGACTTTTTCTTTATGGGCGCATATATCGTTCCAAAGAGATGCTGCCCGGGTGTCAGCTCGATACAGATATTCTGGGTAGTATAACCATCATGCTTACGGATTTTCGAGAGCTGTGCCGGTCCTAACACACAGGAGTCAAGGAACGCATCCAGCTCCAGACGCTGTCGCACCTCCTTACGCAGACTGTCACGCCGTGCCTCCCACTCCACCTTATTATGATATAAGGAGGACAGATAGTTGAGCATCTGCCTTCCCTCATCATCATGACGGCGTGGATACTCATAGCGTTTGATCTTATAGAGGTTACCTGACTGTTTCCACCAGTTCCAGTCGAAGTGCTTACAGATATTATCGAGAGTCTGTTCCAATGAATAGGGACGTATGCGGAAATCAGCATAGGTTAACATGACCCCTGCCGTATCGACGTTCCCGTCAAACTTGAATCTCACATCGAAACGTGCGGCAACATCCTTCATCACGTCACTCACCGGACGACGGAACTGGTTCTCGTAAGTTTGCGCCTGAGAGGTGAGAGGTGAGAGGTGAGAGGTAAGAAGCAGGATTCCTACTGCCCTCCACATGTATTTCTTCATATCATTCATATTTTAATAATCCCAAGTCTTTACGTTTTGCAACAACCTTTCCGTCGACCATCAGGATAAGACCTGTTCCCTGGTGATAACGCTGTCCGTCCTTATCCCACAGGATGGTCAGGATATGCCCACGATAACTGATGCCGTCCAAGCAGAAGTAATCCCATTGGTCTTGTGGGACGAGCGGGTTCACCACGATACTGCCGTCCAGTTGTGGGCGGAGTCCGCAGATTCCCGTAATTATCAGGTCATTGAACGTCGAATGGTTATAATAGCGACTGCGCTCACGGTCTCCCATCAGCCATGCACCGTTAGTCTCATCAAGATACTCTCCGATATAGGGACGGCCACGGTGGTGCTGTGACTCCACGTACAGCTCCATCTGTTTGAAGAAAACTGATGAGAAATCATGCTGATTACTCTGACTGTTCAGGAAATTGGCAAGTGCCGTCAACGTCTGTGAAGTGGCGAAGGGCCATACGGCACCGTCCCACTCACATCTGCCAACACCATGACTGCGGAACAACGGATGGCGACGCTCTGCCGTTGTCAGACCGTAGGGTGCCGAGAATCCTTTCTCGTCAAGCAGTTGCTGCCATGCCACCTCGTATTTAGAACCGACATCAGGCAGATTGAAATACCAAGGGATATAGCCTATCGCCTCACGGACATTCGCAGAAGAGTCACCACGGTGGGTCTCGAAGAACTGCTGTTGCTCATTCCACAACTTGGTCTCTATGAGGTTCTTCAGGGTGTCTGCCCTCAGCTGATAGCTCTTCACCTTCCCGGTCTCTCCAGTCATACTATTCATCAACGACAATGCCTTGGCATTCCCGTACATATAGCTATTGATGGTCGGTCGTGCATATTGCTTCTTACGACCGCCACTGATACTCTCTTCCATTCCGTCCTGTACGTCCCCCTGCCAGTAGAGTCCGTTTGCCAGTCGGTTAGTACGCTCCCAACGGGCATACTCCTCTTCCAGTCTTGGTTTCAGTCCCAACATGAAGGTCGTGTCTCCCTGTACCTTCCACATCTCCAGTACAGCGGCAGGGTTCCATGACGAGAACTTGTTCATCTTCGCCATCGCTTTCCCGTCATTGCCATAATACCAGGTACGGAGTATCTGGTGCAGATAGGTGGTATCACGCAGCCAACGGCTCTCCATGATATGATGTCCGATAGCGCAGGCTATCAGGTTATAGCGGTCAGCATACGACCGCTGTACGAGGAACTCCGTCATGCCATAGCCCACAGGAGTCCGCTTGATATGCTTGCGCAGTGTCCACCAGCGGTAGTAGTACATCTCCCGGAAGTTCTCCTGCGGACAGTCAAACAAGGGGATATTGTCACGCATCCATGCCGATGACTGTGCATTAGGAATCGTGGTGACGATATTCTCATCCTCCATACCGTTGAAATAGTCAGCATAGTGGGCATAGTCGTCATAGTGGAGGACGGCGGTGACACTGCCGTCAACCGAACGACTGGTGACATGAGCAATATGATAGCCTGCCGTAGCGTCTGACTCGTCGGCGCGGGGCATATCAAAGTCCTGGTCGGCAGGTGTGTTGATATCTGGCTTGCCAAAGGGCATGCCAGTACGGAACACGATACGGCTGATACTCTCCACTGGCGTATCATACTGCCGCTCACATTTCCCTACCACACCTACCTTCCCTACCACACTTATCTCATAAGTCGCACGATGCAAGGCAGCGGAGAGCACCGCTTTGATATGGTAGGTTGTACCAGCCTCATATTTCCTTAAGAGCGTACCATAGCGGGCACCACCCTTCACACGGACAGCACCAGTGGAGTCCACCACAATCCGTGAGCAGACATTTCCTCCGTCATCCACGAACTCAATATCCAGTTCACCGTTCGACGTCTGGTCCATCTTCAGATCGAACTCCGCTTCCAGTTCCTTGGTATTAGGGATCAGGCGCTCTGCTTTCGCATAGTCATAGGGATCGCTGTCATAGAGACTCAGCCAACCGTCCTTCACGGTAACAGGACACTGCTGCGGCACATACAGGTTCCAGTCGGTCAGCTCCGACAACTTTGTCGCAGAACCGAACGGTTGGGCATGGGTAGCGGCATTCAGCTGTACCGGGACGGGAATGCGGCTCACCCACATATCCTCCTTGTTGGTAGAATAGGTGACCCATAGGTCGTTGGGGAGTTGAGAGTTGAGAGCGTAATCAGCATTCTCAATACCACGGACATACTGCGGACCATAACTCTTGAACTGTCCTCCATGGCGCAGGGGATTCACCTCTCCATGTATCAGCGACAGAGTGGTATACTCCAGTCCGTCCTTGCTGAGTGAGATGGCAAGTGGCCATCGGTATTCCGCAGGGTTATAGACGGTGGCATAAGTCCCGTCCGTCAGTCGCTGTCCCCATATCTTCGCATTCGAATTGACAAAACCTGGGGCACGGTCACATCCTAACTTTCCGTCTACATCGACCAGTCGCCAAGTATGACCGCCATCTGCAGAGAGACTGGTCACGGCATGCTTCCACAGTGCTACCTTCCTACCGTCAGGAAGGGTATAGCCACTGAAAGCCTTATAGGGTTTATTCAAGGGAATCAACGGGTCGTTGCGGTCAGCCTCCTCCACCCACTGCATGCGCTGCATGGGGTCGGCAAGCATGGCATCGACAGCAGCCACGAATCCTTTGTCCTTACATTTCTTATAATAGGGGAAGTCGGTATTCTTCTCACTGAAGCCGTGGTTGTAATAGACAAAGTAGATAGGACCGAAGGTACCGTCTTTCTTCACCTCACGAACCACACGCCCTATCCCATTACCATCATTCGGGTCATCCTTGATGGTCAGACAGATGCCATAGTTGCCAACTGCCAATAACTTTGAACTCTGAACTCTGAACTCTGAACTTTGAACTCTGAACTCTGAACTTTGAACTCTGAACTCTGAACTATTATAAACATACCACCCCATCCTCTGGTGCATCACCGCTTTCAGGTTATGGGCTGGCGGGAAGTCCCTTCCTTCCTTTGTCCACCCATCCGGTACATCATATTCCGGAAACAGCTCCACGGGTTTACTCCATGTATAGCCGTCGGTAGAGGTCTGCAGCATGGTCTTACCCGGTGCCTCATGCTCATGGCGGGGATCAGTCAGGTAGTGCATATAGAACTTACCGTTCCAGTATGCCATCATCGGCTGGTGGTTATAGGTCCAGGGCTTAGCCCCTCTCATCGTCTGGATGGTATGCACGCCGACCACCGGTTTCAGTCCTCCGTCATGCCGCTCAGGACGGGCTATCGTCTTTCCGGTATAGTGCACCACGTCACGGTTGTATTTAATCAGTCCCTCTACCAACTGCTCGTCGGCAAGGAACACCGTGCCGTGCTTATGCCCTACCGGGAAACTGACAGCCCCCGTCTGGTTCTGGAAGGTCAGGAAGTCCTTGGTACGGTGGGCACCGTATATCTTATACCGGTAACTGTCATAGTAGATATACCACCAGTCACCCACCTTTGCCGTTGAGGGACCTTCCGTAAACGACTCGGTGAAAGGTGCCGATGCCTTGCTCCACGGACCGTATGGCGACTTGGCGAAGGCGACCTTGATATTCCGCATGGGGCGGGAGTTGTCTTTCACCACCATCACGTAGTCCGCCTTTCCCCGTTTCACCAGCGTTGCGTCTATAGCGCTGAAGTCCGGGTCATAGAAGAGCTGTGCCTTCGAGAAAGTCTTGAAGTCACGGGTCGTCATATAATACAGACGGTGGTTATTCAGATGATCCTCCTTGTAGTCAGGGAACTTCCCCGGTACACAGGATGCCCAGATGATCAGGAACTGTTTCTTCACATCGTCATAGAACAGTTCCGGAGCCCATGTGTTCACCGTCGACTCCTCCATCCCTGTGGGGATAAACCGTTGTTTCGTCCAGTGAATCAGGTCCTTCGAGGACGCATAGCCGAAGCCACGGTCACCACGCCAGGAACTGGTCCATACCAGATGGAACGTGCCGTCAGGACCTTTCACGACGGAAGGGTCGCGCATCACTTTCTGTTTTCCAACCTCTGGACGCAGGAACACCCCTTGTATGGAGTCCCACCTCACACCATCATAACTGTAGATAAAGCGGAGTCCCTCTGTTGCAGGCTCATGAAAGGAAGTGGACACATAGAGGTCCTTAGCCTCCAGAGAGAACGACACACCGCACGTCCAGACCAAAAATAGCAGTTTTCGTATATGCATAGTTTTTGAGTAGTATATTTCTGCAAAGGTAGTGAAAACCGAGCGAAGAACAAAATAAATATGTATTTATTTTTTCCGTGGCATAAAAAAGTGGCGACAGCATTGCGCCATCGCCACCTCTTATTATTAAGTCTCAGAGATTTGCACCTAAGCGGTAGCAAATTCTTCACTCTTCACTTTTCATTCTTCACTTTACAACGATCTTGCGACCGTTCTTGATAACGATACCCTTGTAGCCCTTGAATACACGCTGACCGCTCAGGTTGTAAACTGGCTTGCCATCGCTGAAGATGTCACCAGATACACCGTCAACAGTGATGCCGTTGATGCCGGTAGCATCAGTAGCTGCACCCGTTATTTCATTGGTCTCTGGATTGAAGGTAAAGGTTACATTATAAGTACCTGCACTTGGGATTGTTACAGTCTGATTATTACCCATTCCATCAGGAATCCAAGTACTACCATTCTTCACAATCTTGTACTCAATCGTACCAGCTTCCAAAGTAACATTTGAATACGTAATTTCATAGAGACCTGTCGTCTCGTTCTTTGTCATCTTGTTAGCCTCTGCAGAGCCATCCCATTCTGCTCCGAAGAGAGAAACGAGGTTACCTGCTACTACATAAGTTGGCTCTGGCTCTGGAGCAGCCTCACCGGTAATAGTCAGTTTTGTCTTATCTTCAGAGATACTTGCCTTCCAAGTACCAGCAGGCAACTTGATAGACCTGTCGACACCTTTCACTAAATCTTGAGCAGTACCAATAGTAGGTTCTGCATCACCAAGACTATAGCGTGCAGCGTTTACAGCATCCCAGTTATCTTCCGTAGCAGCAAACTCTGTATCTGAGAATGCAAACCAAACATCCTTCGTAGCAACAAAATCATACTCATAAGCCTGAGTTTGTGCATTGAAGGTCATCTTGGTCGTGATACTATTCCAACCATTTTCTGTAATGTCACCAAAGACATACATTGATGCAGGCTCAACATACGTAACTGCCCAGCGTGGATCGCCAGCCTCATACTTGGCAGCCAACGTAGAAGCGCCAGCCTTCAGGTCGATGCCGCCGTTCTCTGCCGTCAGGTCAAGAGCTGCGGTAGGAACTGTGAAGACTGCAGAAACAGCATCGGAGATACTTGCTTCCTGACCCTCACCCCAACCTACATTCTTCTCAACGGTCTTAGTGCAGTTGCCCTGAACGAACTTGGAGATATTCTTTACATCAGCAAAGATGTTCTGCGTAACCTCCATCGTTACCTTGCCATTGTTCGGAGTGTTGTTACCGAAGTTCTGAGCCTTGAACGTATTGATGATGGTATTCTTTGTCAGTTTGTAGTCGAACGTTGAAGTACCATTGTTCGTACCAAACGCCTTAGCTGCATTCGAAGCATTGGCATAGCGGATGAAGTAAGCGTTACTTGTCTCGTTGATGTTATAGATGGTGTTCTCAGAGATTGTGATGTTCTTGATGGCACTCTTGTTGTTTGCTGCTGAATGGAATGCGATGAAGTTCTTACCTGTAGCGTCTAACTGAATGATGCTCTTCGTCAGGGTGAAGTTCTCCAATGCCCATTCAATACCACTGTTGCTGATGAACTCAGCCTTCAGGTTCTTAACCATGACATTCTCTACGGTCACTGCGTTCAGCAGGTTGAAGTCTGTCGCTGCTGCGTCAGTATAAACATCCTGGTTCTTCTTGGTACCCTCAGCTGGAGTAGCAGTCAGGGCAATCAGAGGAGACGTCAATGCCGTAGCGTCAATCTTGACATCCTTCAAGGTGATGTTGTCGTTGATGACGAAGTTCGTGGACTCACCCAATGTCAGAGTATGACCGGCACCGTCAATCACCAGCTGGGTACCAAGTGGTACATTGATAGCAGATTTTACTGTATAGTCAGCATCAAGAGTCAATGTAGCTACACCCGCAACTGGAGCAGCTAAAGCTGCATCAACTTTAGTTTTGAACGGATCATCACCAGAACCACCTGCATCAGGAGTGAAGACAATCTTTGAAACCTGAATAGCTGACGAACCAGTGATGGTTACATCACCTGCTGGTACTGCAATTTCACCTGATTCGACATTCAGGTTGGCCTCATAAGGTGTATCACCATTGTTTTCACGAGATGTCCAATACTCAGTCTGAGTACCGTTAACAACAAGATAACGCTTAACCGCTGTTGCAGAAGGAGAAGATCCCGTGTCATTAAATGAGACTACAATTTTACCTGCAACAGAGGTCTTGAAGTGAAGGATACCATTCTGAGAATATTTGTCTTTACGAATGGGATACTCTCCCTTAAATGCTATTGCATCTGCCTTAAAAGAAGCATCGGCAGTGAAAAAAGTAGTAAGGTAGTTTGCATAAATAAACTCATCGTTTTTAGTGGGAGTTGATGCGTCTGTCAGCTTAATACCTTCACTTGCATAATATTCACTAGAAGTATTAGCCGTTAGTTTGGAGAAATCCCAAGTAGTAGCCTCACTGATAACAGTAAGCTCGGTCACGGGAGCTCTCCTAGTCATTGTCAGCGACATCGTTGCAGCAAATGCCGTGATAGCCAAAAGAGCAACCATTAAAGATAGTAGTTTCTTTTTCATTTGTTTTAGTTTGTTAATAATGTTTATTATAAAAAATGTATTTATTGTTTTCAGTAGTTGTGTAGAATATATTCCCACCCTTTATTCGAGAGTGGACTTATTTCGATGCAAAGATAATATAATTTAGGAAACATTTCCTATTCCTTCACAATATTTAACGAAATAAAAGGATTTCGTCCAAACTTCCTTTAAATTATAATAATGTAATGAGTACATTCAAGGAGGAGAAGTGAAATAAACGCGTTTAAAAACTAATATGAAAAGACTTATGATTTCAGCCGTGACGTTGCTGGGTGTAGCAACGACGGCATTTGCGCAGTATCCTGACCTCACGAGTGAGGCGAGTAAGAAAATCGCAAAACTGAAGCAACAATGGACAGCACATAGTGACTCCGCATGGGCTGTAGCCTTCCCTATTGTCGTGGAAGAGGCAAAAGCCGGAAAGCCCTACGTGCCATGGGCAAGTATGCCATACGACCTTCGCCAAGCAAAGATTCCCGCATTCCCCGGTGCCGAGGGTGGTGGTATGTACACCTTTGGTGGTCGTGGCGGTAAGGTATTGACCGTTACCAACCTGAACGACGACGGTCCCGGCTCGTTCCGCTGGGCATGTGAACAGGGTGGTGCCCGCATCGTGGTGTTCAATGTCAGTGGTATCATCCGCTTGAAGTCACCTATCTATGTACGTGCTCCTTATATCACTATCGCAGGACAGACCGCCCCCGGTGACGGTATCTGCATCGCCGGTGAGTCGTTCCAGGTAGACACCCATGATGTGATTGTTCGCCACATGCGTTTCCGTCGTGGTGAGACACAGGTGCTCTATCGTGAGGACTCCTTTGGTGGCAACCCTGTGGGCAACATCATGATCGACCACTGCTCTTGTGAGTGGGGACTTGACGAGAACATCTCGTTCTACCGTCATATGTTCGATTTGAACGACGGCAAGCCCAAACGTAAGACTCCAACCGTCAATGTGACGATCCAGAATACTATCTCCGCCAAGGCTCTTGACACGTGGAACCACGCTTTCGGCTCTACCATCGGTGGTGAGAACACCACATTCATGCGAAACCTCTGGGCTGACAACACCGGTCGTAACCCCAGTATCGGTTGGGCTGGTGTGTTCAACTTCGTCAATAACGTCGTGTACAACTGGGTACACCGTACCGCCGACGGTGGTGAGTTCAAGTCGATGTTCAACTTCATCAACAACTACTACAAGCCAGGTCCGCTGACTCCGAAAGACGAGATGGTAGGACACCGCATCATCAAGGCGGAGAGCCGTTCAGAGGGTCTGTTCCCCTTCAAGCAGTTCGGACGTATCTATGCCGATGGCAATATCATGGAGGGCTACCCCGAGATTACGAAGGACAACTGGAACGGTGGTATCCAGACTGCCGACAAGGACGGTGAGATGGACGAGACGGAGAAAGCACTGATGCGCTCCAACGAGCCCTTCGTCATGCCGCACATCAGCATCATGGAGACACAGCAGGCATTCGACTGGGTACTTGCCAATGCCGGTGCTACCATCCCCTGCCGTGACATCGTCGACCAGCGTATCTGCGAGGAGGTGAAGACGGGTGTCGCCTATTATGTCAAGGACTATGAGAAGAAGGTGAAGGACAATCCCTACGGTGACATGTGGGGACTTAGTCCTAAGTCTCAGAATGAGCAAGGCTTCTTCAAATACCGCCGTCTGCCACAGGACTCATATAAGAAAGGTATCATCACCGATCCACGACAGATGGGCGGTTATCCCGAATACAAGAAATGGAAGCCCTGGAAAGACAGCGACGGTGACGGTATGCCTGACGAGTGGGAGAAGAAGAACGGTCTGAACCCCAACGACCCCAGCGACGCTGTCAAGGACTGCAACGGCGACGGCTATACCAATATCGAGAAATATATCAATGCCATCCCTACCGACCAGAAGGTAGACTGGACGGATATGAAGAATAACCATGACACACTTGTTAAACCACTATGAACAGTAAAGAACTGACAATACTTGCGGAGAAAAACCGCAAGCGACTGGTAGAGGTTGTCTACCGTGCCAAGGCAGGACATATCGGCGGTGACCTGTCGTGCCTGAATGTGATGACCGCCTTATATTTCCACGTGATGCAGGGACTGGACCCCAACGAGCCTAAAGCCCCCAACCGTGACCGTTTCGTACTGTCGAAGGGACACTGTGTAGAAGCGCTCTATGTGACTCTGGAGGCAAAGGGATTCCTCAAGCCAGAGATACTGGACACCTTAGGACAGTATGGGTCTATCCTCAGCGGACACCCCACCATCGAGGTACCGGGCATCGAGGTGAACAGCGGTGCCTTAGGACACGGACTTAGCATCGGCATCGGTATGGCAATAGCCGAAAAGATGAACCGTAACGCCTACCACCCTACCGAACCTACCCCAACCTACCCTACCTACCGAACCTATGTATTAATGGGTGATGGTGAGCAAGGTGAAGGCTCTATCTACGAGGCTGCCATGGCTGGTGGTAAATACAAATTGGACAACCTTGTTGCTATCATCGACCGTAACCACCTGCAGATCAGCGGTGATACGGAGGATGTGATGCCTATCGACAGCATCCGGGAGCGCTGGAGTGCCTTCGGATGGGATGTCATCGATATGAATGGTGACTCCATGGAGGATATCGTGAAGACCTTCGATGCCATCGACTACCAGAAAGGAAAGCCCCACCTAATTATCTCCAACACCACTAAGGGTAAGGGTGTCAGCTTCATGGAAGGTATTGCCAAATGGCATCACGGTGTGCTCAACGCCGAGCAATGCGAGGCAGCCGTCAAGGAGATAGAAGAGAGGATTGCAAAACTATAGGAACTATAGGTACTATAGGAACTATAAAAAAGAAAAAATTATGATAGCTTGTAGAAAACAGTTTACTGACACGTTGCTGGAACTGGCACGTGAAGACAAAGATATTATCGCCGTGACGACCGATGCCCGTGGCTCGGTAACACTGGGCGACTATGCCACAGCACTGCCTGAGCAGTTTGTGGAGTGCGGTATCGCCGAGCAGGATGCGGTAGGTATCTCCGCCGGTCTTGCCCACTCTGGGAAGAAAGTGTTCTGCTGCGGTCCCGCCTGCTTCTATGTGGCACGCTCCCTGGAACAGGTGAAGGTAGACCTCGCATATAGTGAGAATCCTGTGACCATCTTAGGTGTATCTGGTGGTGTCGCTTATGGTGCTTTAGGTGCCACCCATCACTCCCTGCACGATATTGCAGTGCTGCGCACCTTCCCCAGTATGACGGTTTGCCTGCCCTCTGACTGGCGCTTCACGAAGAAATTAGTGAAACTGCTCGTTGACTACGACAAGCCCTGCTATGTCCGTGTGGGTCGTGCCGCTGTTCCTGATGTCTATGCTGACGATAACTTCGAGGTGACTCCCGGTAAGGCAATCACCGTACTGGACGGTAACGACCTCACGATTGTTGCCGCAGGAGAGACCGTATATCATGCCTGGCAGGCTGGACTCCAACTGAAAGAGAAAGGTATCAACGCCAGAGTACTTGACTGCTCATGGATCAAGCCCTTCGATACAGAGGCTATTCTGAAAGCGGCAAAGGAGACGGGTCGTTTCGTTACCGTCGAGGAGCACAGCCAGTTTGGCGGACTTGGTGCGATGGTTTGCGAGACCATCAGCGAGCATCCCGTTCCCGTTCGTATCTTAGGTATTCCTGACGAGAATGTCGTGCATGGCACAAACACTGAGATCTTCCACCATTACGGACTGGATGCCGAGGGTATCGTCAAAGCAGTGATTAATCTATAGGTACTATAGTCCTAAGAACTTACGCAAGCCCTTCACACTAAGGACAGGACTGGAGTTTAGTAATCAATTGTTTGACAGCATTACGCCAACCCTCATAAAGGTGAGAGGTGAGAGGTGAGAGGTGAGGCTGGTAGACATCCGTCACCTTACGAAGTCCTGTCACCTCATCGAATGTTTTCCATAGTCCACGGGCAAAACCGTTCATGATAACAGCACCAAAGGCGGACGCATCATCAACCTCCGTGCAGACAACAGGGGTGTCCAGCATATCTGCCTGGAACTGCATGAGGAATTTATTCTTCGTCGGTCCGCCATCCGCACATATCTCATTGAGCTTACCTCCTGTAGCGCGAGCCATCACGTCAATCAGGTCCTTGATCTGATAAGCGATACTCTCTAAGGCGGCACGAAGGAAATGCGCCTTCGTCGTGGCAAAGGTAAGTCCGAAGACTGCTCCCTTCACATCACTCTGCCACCACGGGGCTCCCAGTCCTGAGAAAGCGGGAACGATATACACACCTCCATTATCCTCGACACTGGTGGCTAACGCCTCCATCTCTGACGGATGACCTACCAGTTGCAACTGGTCGGCAATCCATTTCAAGGTAGCACCCGTACTATAGATATTTCCCTCAAAACCGTAATACACCTTACCGAAGGCGGAGAAACCCACACTGGTCACCAGTCCCTCAGGAGCCGCCTGTGGCTCCTCGCCGATATTCACCATCACACTGGAACCCGTACCATAGGTCACCTTACCAGAACCCTTGGTGAAACACATCTGTCCGACCAAGGCACCATGACTGTCGCCTAAGACACCTGCAATAGGGATGGGCTGTGGGAAGATACCCTCCACGGTCGTCTCTCCATAGACCGCATCACAAGGCAGGATATCCGCCATCATACTACGGGGGATATCAAAGAGTTGCAACAGGTCATCATCCCAGTCCATCGTGTGGATATTAAACAGCATCGTACGGGAGGCGTTGGTATGGTCGGTGGCAAAGGTCTTACCCCCAGTGAGTTTCCAGATAAGCCATGTCTCTATGGTTCCCATCAGCAACTCCCCACGGTTGGCGGCATCCCTTGCGCCCTCGACGTGATCCAACAACCATTTCACACCAGAGGCAGAGAAATTAGGGTCGATGAGCAGACCGCTCTTCTCCATCACCTGACGGGTATATCCTAACTCCCGTAACTCACGGCATAAATCAACACCACGGGTGTCCTGCCAAACGACAGCATGGGCGATGGGCTTTCCCGTCAACTTATTCCATACCACTGCCGTCTCACGCTGGTTAGTGATGGCGAGGGAGAAATCACATACCTCTGACCTCTTACCACTCACCTCTATTAACTGGCGGATAGCCTCCACCATATTCTGGTATATCTCCTCTGCGTCATGTTCCACCCATCCTGTCTGTGGATAGTATTGATGGTGGTCAACATTGGTACGTCCTATCATGTGACACTGCTCGTCAAACAGCAAAGCCTTGGTTGACGACGTGCTCTGGTCAATTGCGATGATGTATTGTTTCATTGTTATGATAATTTTTAATTTCTAACCTCTTACCTCTTAATCTGTTTAATCTTTCTCATATCTTCTTTTCTTTGTTTTAGTGTTCCAAGTAGCAAAGGTACGAATAAGTGAGCGAAAAACAAAAGAAAACCGCAAATTTCTTTGGCTTTTATTCTGATTATTTGTATCTTTGTCCTCAAATCTACTAAACAAATTCAATAAGACAATGAGAAACGGTAAAACTTGCTTTGGCGTGATTATCGGAACACGCGCCTATTTCAATTCTGAGCTTGCCAAAGACGTGCGCAAGCAGTTGCTGAAGACTTTAGAAGAAGGTGGCTATGAGTATGTGATTCTTCCAGAGGATGCCACACCTACTGGCAGCAGCAGTATCGAGACCCGTGAGGACGGACTGAAAGTCTCCAAGCAGTTCCGTGAGCACCGTGACGAGATTGACGGTATCATCGTATCTCTTCCTAACTTCGGTTTCGAGATCGGTATCATCAATGCCATCAGCGATGCCGACCTGAACGTACCTGTTCTGGTACAGGCTTGTGACGACGAGAATGACAAGGTAGACCTTGACAGCCGTCGTGACGCTTTCTGCGGAAAGATCTCCGTCTGCAACAACCTGTATCAGTATGGCATCCCCTTCACGGATACCAAGCTACACACCTATTCTATATATAGTGACCTCCTGGCAAAAGATATCGACAAGTTCGCCGCCATCTGCCGTGTTGTTAACGGACTGCGCCACTGTCGTATCGGACAGATCGGTACACGTCCATTGGGTTTCAACACCTGCCGTGCCAGTGAGAAACTGCTACAGCGTTACGGTATCACCGTCGTTCCCGCAGACCTGAGTGAGATCCTCTTCGCTGCCCAGAAGATCAGTGATGACGATCCGAAGTTCAAGGCGATGTGCGAGCGTACTTGTAACTATGCTCAGGTTCCTGATAACTATAAGGAGAAGTTAGGCATCCAGGCAAAGTTCAGTGTTGCCGTTGAGAACTGGATTGAGGCAAACGACGTACAGGCTGTCGCTATCCAGTGCTGGGACTCCCTGGAGCAGAACTACGGTTGCGCCCCCTGTGTGACGATGTCCATGCTGGGTGACAAACTGATTCCTGCCGCCTGTGAGACAGATATCGCCGGTGCCGTATCCATGTATGCGCTGACCCTTGCCTCTGGTAAGGCATCCGCCCTGCTTGACTGGAACAATAACTTCGCCGAGGACCGTAACAAGTGCGTATGTACTCACTGTGGCAACTACCCGAAGTCATTCGTACAGAACGACCTCAAACTGGGTCCCTTGGGTGTACTGGGACGTACCTTGGGTAAGATCAACACCTTCGGGGCTGTCTATGCCAAGGTCACTGGTGGACCGTTCACCTTCTTCCGCATCTCTACAGACGACCCGAAGGGCTGTATCAAGGCATACCTCGGCAAGGGTGAGATTACTGACGACCCATACGGAATGGACGGATGTATCGCTGTCACCAAGGTGGACAACCTGCAACAGCTGATGAAGTATATCTGCAAGAACGGCTTCGAGCATCATGTCGCAATGTGTCGCACCGATGTGGTGGACATCCTCAATGAGGCGATAGAGACTTATCTTGGTTGGAACCTTTATGTACATGAATCGAGGTAAGAGGTAAGAACTATGAACTATGAACTAAAGAAATACAAAGGCGTGGTGGTACCGATGGTGACACCCGTCAAAGAAAACGGTACGCTCGACACACAGTCTGTGGAGCGTATCATTGCGTTTTTTGCCCAGGCTGGTGTCTCCCCCCTGCTGATGGGTACAACCGGTGAGGGGAATAGTGTCAGTCAGAAAGACGGGCAGTTGTTCGTGGAGACAGCGGTAAAGGCTGCACAGGGACGCATCACTATCTATGCCGGACTGACAGGCAACTGTTTCGCAGAACAACTGGCACAGGCTGAGGCATATACTCAGGCTGGTGCTGATGTCATCGTAGCGACCCTGCCTACCTATTATGCCCTGACGGAGGAGCAGATGGAGAACTACTACCGTACCCTTGCCGATAACATCAAGGGACCGTTGATGCTCTATAACATCCTTGCCACGACCCACATGAGTATTCCTGTAGAGGTCATCCGCCGTCTTGCCGACCATCCCAATATCGTGGGACTGAAAGACTCGGAGCGTGACTTGGAGCGTATGGCACAGTGTATAGAGATTGCCAAGGACCGTGATGACTTCTGCTATTTCTGCGGATGGGCAGCACAGTCGGCACACGCTCTCGAACTGGGTGGTGACGGTATCGTACCGTCTACCGGCAACTTCGTCCCGGAGATGTTCCAACAACTCTACGAGGCTGCTGTCAAGGGTGATATGACTACCGCTAACCGCTTACAGGACGAGACGAATGAGATTGCCAAGATCTATCAGAAAGACCGTACCTTAGGACAGTCGCTCACCGCTTTGAAGGTGATGATGCAGACCAAGGGACTTTGTGAGCCGTGGATGCTGATGCCGCTGACCCGGCTCTCCGCAACAGAAGAACAGGCTATTGCCGCCAAAGCAAAATCTCTCTCGTAATACCGAAATACCAAAATCTCGACATCTCGTAATACCGAAATCTCGACATGCATCTAATAGATTATATCATTGTCCTGCTATCCATCCTTGCCGCCATCGGCACTGGTGTATGGTTTGCCCATAAGCAGAAAGACACCTCACAGTATTTTGCCGGAGGTGGAAAGATTCCCGCCTGGGCAGTGGGTATCTCTATCTTTGCCACACTGATCAGTAGTGTGACGTTCCTCGCCTACCCGGGTGCCGCCTATGCCGACAACTGGATATTACTGGTGCAGGGACTGATGGTTCCTATCGTGCTGCTGGCACTGGTAGGTGTCATCGTACCGTTGTTCCGCAAGGTGATACGCCTCTCCACCTACGAGTATTTTGAGAGACGCTTCGGACTCTTCGCAAGACTTTACAGTTCCTTTGCCTTTACGTTGGGACACTTCTCAAAAGCGGGAACCGTATTCTTCCTTGTGTCGATGGCACTGGCGACCTTTCTGAATATGAATATCTATGCCATCGTACTCATCTTAGGTATCACCATTATCATCCTCACCTTGTTCGGGGGGATGGAGGCTATCGTATGGATGGACGTAGCACAGGGATTCCTGCTGATTGGTGGCGGTATCATCTGTATCGCTATCCTTTTGTTCGGTATCGAGGGCGGTCCTGCCGAGACTTTCCGTATCGCATCGGAATATAACAAGATATCATTCGGTCCTTACGACTGGGATTTGACACAGTTGACCTTCATCGTGATGGTGCTGAACGGTATCTTCTATGCACTGCAGAAATATGGTACCGACCAGACGATTGTACAGCGGTATCTTGCAGCCAAGAACGACAAGGAGGCGAAGAAGGCTGCCTATATCGGTGTACTGATGTCTGTCCCTATCTGGGCTTTGTTTATGTTTATCGGTACGGCACTCTTTGCCTATTACCACGCTCAGGGTGCTCCCCTATTACCAGAGGGTATCAAGGCGGATGAGGTATTCCCCTACTTCATCGCCCATGAGTTGCCCGTCGGTATCCGTGGACTCATCATCGCTGCCCTTGCCGCTGCCGCTATCTCATCACTCGACTCCGACCTGAACTGTCTGTCTGCTATTGCTGTACAGGACTACTACACACGTTTCCGTAAGAATGCCACCGACAAGGAACAGCTGACTTTTGGAAAATGGATGGTCGTTCTTGCAGGTATCGGTGCCATTGGTGTCGCTGCCCTTTATATCTCATGGGGCGGTGAGGGTGTCTTAGGTGCCCTCTTCTCCCTCTATGCCATCTTCTCGGCAGGTATTGTGGGCATCTTCATCCTCGGACTGTTCAGTCGTCGTGCCAACAAACAGGGACTGTATATCGGTATCGCTGCCGCTGTTATCTATACGGCATATGCGGTATTGACATCCACGAAGGTCGACATCCATGGTACGGGAGTCAAAGAGACGATACTCGACTTAGGCGAATGGAATTTCACCCACCACAAGTATATGTTAGGTGTATACTCCCACCTCATCGTCCTCGTGGTAGGATATCTTGCCAGTTTCCTTTTCAAGACACCACTTGCCGACAAGGAACTCACTATCTGGGGATATCTGGATGAGGTGAGAGGTAAGAGGTGAGAAGTGAGAAGTAAGAGGTAAGTTATACATTATTATATTATTATGAAAGCAATCACTTTATTACAGCCCCAGAAGATTGTGTTCGGTACGGGCTGCATCGAGACATTAGTAAATGACTATAAGACATTAGGATTCCAGAAACTGTTTGTACTGACAGCTCCTCCTATCCTCCCACTGATAGAGGAGCCATTAGAGGAGTTGCGCAACAGCGGTGTCCAGATTGAGATCTTCCAGAACATCCTTGCCGAGCCTACCGTCAATGACTTCAAGGCAATCTTGGAGAAGGCACGTGCTTTCCGTGCTGACAGTGTCGTTGGTATCGGTGGAGGCTCTGTCCTCGACGTGACGAAACTGGTTGCCGCATTCATCAACAGCGACCAACAGGTAGAAGACTGTTTCGGTACTGGGTTCATCAAGGCGAAAGGACTGTGGTTCGCCTGTCTGCCGACTACGGCAGGAACAGGCTCAGAGGTATCACCCAATGCCATTCTGTTGGATGAGCGTGACCACCTGAAGAAGGGTATTGTGTCACCTTATCTCATCGCAGACGCTGCCTATGTGGATCCCAAACTGACATGGACCGTTCCCGCCAAGGTGACGGCAGATACGGGAATGGATGCCCTGACCCACTGCATAGAGGCATATACCAATAAGTTCGCACATCCTGCCGTCGACATCTATGCACTGCAGGGTATCCGCCTGATTGCCGCCAACCTGCTGAGGGCTGTCAAGGACGGCAAGGACCAGGAGGCTCGTGAGGCTCTCGCCCTCGGTTCCCTCTATGGCGGATTATGTCTGGGACCTGTCAACACAGCGGCAGTCCACGCCCTCTCCTACCCGTTGGGCGGTGAGTTCCATATCCCCCACGGACTGTCTAATGCCATCTTGCTACCCTCCGTCATGAAGTTCAATGCCGAGGCATGTCCCAAGCGTTATGCGGAAGTGGCTGAGGCTTTATTATCTAGTTCTTCTAGGAATACTAGTTCTACTAGGAGTACTAGTTCTCCTAGTGATTCTAGTGATACTAGTCTCGCCCAGCAAGGCGTAGACTTCATTTATCAGCTTGCCGAAGCTGTTGGCATTCCCAAGAAACTGACGGACTTAGGTATTCCACAGAGTGCTGTCGACGGGATGGCGAAGGCGGCAATGGAGGTGCAACGCCTGCTGAAGAACAACCCAAGGGAAGTCACAGAGCAAGACGCAAGAGAGATTTATAATTCATTATATTAATCCGAGATCTCGAGATACCGAGATGCCGAGATCTCGAAACACCGAGATTCCGAGATACCAAGATCTCGAAACAAGAAAAAACTATGAAACCGATATTAGCAATTACCATGGGCGACCCCGCCGGCATCGGTCCAGAGATTACCGTACGCGCCCTGAACAGAAAAGAGACTTACGAGAAGTGTAAACCCATTGTCACAGGGGATGCCGCCATCATGCGACAGGCTGTCCAACTCTTGGGCTTCGATTTGAAGGTGAATGCCGTACAGAGCGTGAAGGACGCTAAGTTTGAGTATGGTACCATCGATGTCTATGATTTGCAATGTGTCGACCTCGCCACCTTTGAGTTCGGCAAGGTACAGCCACAGTGTGGCAATGCTGCCTTCCAATATATCAAGAAAGCCATCGACCTCGCCATGGCTGAGGAGGTGGACGGTACGGTGACCGCTCCCCTCAACAAGGAGGCACTGAACCTTGCAGGACACCATTATGACGGTCATACAGAGATCTATGCCACCTTCACGGGAACGAAGAAGTATGCGATGATGCTGGCGGACGAGAATATCCGTGTCATCCATGTCTCTACCCATGTCCCTTTACGGAAGGCATGTGACCTGGTGAAGAAGGCTCGTGTCATCGAGTGCGTCGAGCTGATTGACGATGCCTGCCGGCAGTTTGGTATCGAGAAGCCCCATATCGGTGTGGCTGGTCTGAACCCTCACTCCAGTGAGAACGGAATGTTCGGCTATGAGGAGGCACAGGAGATTATCCCTGCCATCAAGGAACTCAAAGCGCGCGGCTTTGACGTAGAAGGTCCCGTACCACCTGACTCTATCTTCGCCAAGGCGAAATGTGGAAAGTATGACGGATGTGTCGCCATGTACCATGACCAGGGACATATCCCCTTGAAGGTATGTGCCTTCAACTGGAATAAGGAGACTGGTAAGATGGAGAGTGCCTCTGGTGTGAATATCACCCTCGGACTACCTATCATCCGTGTCAGTGTAGACCACGGTACAGCCTTCGATGTAGCAGGAAAGGGTATTGCCAACGATAGTGCCATGACACTCTCCATCGACTATGCCACCCGCATGGCGATATATAGAAGAGGGGAGAAGTAAGAGTTGAGAGGTGAGTGTTGAGAGGTGAGAGATATGATAGTCATTGCCGACGATATCACAGGGGCTGCGGAAATAGCAGGCATCGCCCATCAGCATGGGCTGCCAGTCCGTTTAGTTTTTGGCTGTTCCACAGCCAAATGCGATACAACCGTCATTGCTACAGACACCCGTTCCATGACTGAGGAAGAAGCGGTGAAAGAGACCCTCCGCATTGTCTCTCAGCTCTCAACTCTCAACTCTCAACTCTTTAAAAAGACAGACTCGGCATTGCGTGGACATGTAGTAGCTGAACTTTCGGCATTGATGCAGGCAACGGGCTACCAGCGTACGGTCTTTCTGCCTGCCAACCCCTCCAAAGGAAGGATTATCCGCAATGGCAAGTATTTTATTAAAGAGGTCAGAGGTGAGAGGTCAGAGGTGAGAGAAATACCTATTCATGAGACAGCATTCAGTTACGACCCGGAATTCCCTGCCAAGACATCAGTCATGAAGGAGCGTTTCCCTGATGCCGAGGCACATCATATCCTTATGCCTGACGCTGAGACAATGGAGGATATCAGAAAGGTGATAGCAGATTATGATGACGGACACACCCTCTTCGCCGGTGCCGCTGATCTCTTTGAGACCTATATAGAGGTGAGAGGATTCCCGCTGTTGCGCCTACCCGTAGCCTTTGAGAGGTTAGAGGTAAGAGAGATGTCGGAGTCTAAGAACTATTCTCTCACCCCTAAAAGCACCCTCTTCCTCTGCGGTAGCACCCAAAGCCAGCCATTAGACCTTGGCATCCCCGTAACGGCAATGCCTTTGGGTATCTATGACGGCAGTGAGGATATCACCCTATGGCAGGAAGAAGCGGAAAAGCTTTACACCCAACAAGGCTCTTTGATGATTACCATCCCCCACCGTCACCGTACAGGAAAGGAGGTCGCTATCCACCTGCGAGAGACGACAGCACGACTCATCCAACACTTAGTGGAAAAGCAACAACCTCAACAACTGATTATCGAGGGGGGTGCCAGTGCCTATGCCACCCTGCAACACCTTGGTTGGAATGAGTTGGACATAGTCAGTCAGTTAGCACCAGGGGTTATCAAAACGAAAGCCCCGAATGGGACTTTCGTTATCATGAAACCAGGTAGTTACCCCTGGGGTTCACTCTTTAATCACTGACCTTTGACCTCAGACCTCTCACTTCGCCATCACCTTCTTGGTACGGGTAGTACCGTCTGAGAAGGTCTCACGGATGATATTCATACCACTCTGCAAACCAGATGCCTGACGACCATTAAGGGCATAATACTGTCGGCTAATGACCTCACTACCTTTCTTCAGTGGGCTGATTGCCGTTGTCACCACTGGGATGGTCTCTCCCATCAGACTGTTCAGGTATATCTCCAAGGCAGTATATCCTTCCGCAGAAGCCACGACATTACGATCTTCCGCATTGGTAGGATCGAAACCATTGGCAACCTCCCACTCATCTGCCATACCGTCGTGGTCGTTATCCACGACAGGTGTTGCGTCGGCATACTCAGGCCATCCCTCCGCATCCGAAGGCATATCAATAATACCTTGTTTGTTGGCACTATTACCTTTATATTTAGGATTGCCAGACCTGACATCTTCTATGACACGCTGCTCTACCACATCACGACGCATCGTACCAACTTTAGCCAAGACCATCTCATAAGCCTCTGCGGCAGTCTCGGTTGGTGTACGGTAGTCGTCATAGTTATCAAACTTAGATGCAGCCAGACGGGTATATGCATCTGAAGGATAAATCAGCGTCTCTGACTTCATCTCTGCTATCGCATAACCAGTGTTATTGTGAATCGCCGACCAGTTGTCTGACGTGGCGGCATCCCTTCCCTCCATCGTATTATCTGCGATATACCATATAGACGGACCGTTAAGTGTCTTACCACTACGGGCGGCAGACATCTCGATGAAATAGGAAGTGTTTTTCGCAGGACGAGCAGGACCTGGCTTATAGTAGTTACCCACGAAGTTACACTCATGGGAACTATAGGTGCCTGCCTCGTTCTCACCACCATAGCAGGAGTTCTGACGTCCCCAGTTGAAGTTGACATTATTCATGAACTCCAGGAAGACATTACGATCCTGACTGGAATTGCTGGCGCCATTGATACGGGGACTACGACTGTCGTTATTGGCAAGCAGGTTATGATGGAACGTAGCTGGTGAGCCACCCCACTGACAACCATAGCCACGGACACCCTTCGCATGACCAGCGTTATACAGTCCGTCATGGACAATAGACCACTGGACGGTCGTGAAGTGGTTGTCGTACATCGTCATGATCTCCTCTGCACTCCATCCGAAGCAACAGTGGTCGATGATGATATTGGTGGCATTCTCGATGCCGATGGCTCCACCCTCAATGAAGTTACGTTTACGCCACTTGTCATCCTCCTCACCCTCATTCTTTTCCAGTCCTTTATTACCCACACGGAAACGCAGATTACGGATGATGACATTATTGGATCCTCCTAAGTTGATCTTACCACCACGAATCAGAACACCATCGCCTGGTGCCGTCTGACCAGCGATCGTCACATTGTTCAGTTTGGCTCGTATCTCACGTTTCTTCTGTGCATTCTCATTCAGGGTGATAATGCCACTGACACGGAACACGATGGTGGCATTCTCCTTACCCGCCACAGTCAGCGCCCAACGCAATGAGCCTTCAGAGGGATTCGCAGGGTCGTCTTCCAGATTAGTCACCTCAACGACCTGCCCACCACGACCGCCTGAGACATACTTACCAAAGCCACGTGCTGTGGGGAAGGCAAGCAGTTTGTTCTCCAACGGAGCATAGTCGTCTGCTGATATTTGCTGATGGGCAGCAATCACAGCCTCTGGGTCATAGGCGACAGCACTGGTATTGATGGTGCGATAGACGGCATCTACCTTTGCCCACGTGTTCACCTTCTCATAATCGGTATCCGTCAGTTGGTGACTCCAACTGATACGGTTCGTGACATCAGCAAGTTCCTCCCCGTTCTTACTCTTATATTCCGCATAGTACGACTTGGTACCGTCATTGCCACCCATGGTCTCCCATCCCGCATCCTTGATGACATTGTTCAACTGGCAGTTCATAAACAGACTGCCACACTTCTCGGCTCCCCAGCAGCGTCCCAGCGACACACTCTTGTCACTGACATCACTTGCCTTCGTCACCAGACAGTTGTTAAACAGGAAGCCCAACCATATTTTGGCACCATCCTCTGCTGTCGTGTAAATGGTGATGTCCTCCGGAGCTGTGATATAGCCTCCTGCGACACTGTTCAGCGTACAACGCTCAAACCAGCACGTACCACCAGCATAGATATAGTCAGTGGCACCCTCGATGACACATTCTTTATAATAACTGCGGGTCCCTTTCTTCGTACGATGGGTGTCCTGATAACCTGCTATCTTACAATGATAGAAGGTGGCACGATCGCCATCCACATGCAGGGCGAGTGCCTGACCAGCAGCCTTACCACCAGTATTCTGGACAGTCAGGTCCTGAGCATAGAAATCTGGGGCGAAGACAGCAAGCGTCGCATAGTCGCGCACATCCTTACCATTGCCGATGGTATTCTTGCCATTGGCGGCAGTGATAATAGTCTTGTCCATCCCCTCACCTATCAAAGCAATCTTCTTGGTAGAGGCTTTCTGACGAGTACCAATCTTCACCATTCCCTCATAAGTTCCAGCCTTCATCTCAATGATAGCCTCCTCACCTTCGGCTACTGCATCAATCGCCGCCTGTATGGTGGTATAGTCTCCCGACCCATCCTGGGCGACAGTCAACGTCTTCTGTGCAAAGGCTCCCATAGCCATCACACACATCAGCATCAAAGTCACAACTTTTCATATCTGTATTTGTTTTAGTAGTTTTCTGTATTTCTTATAATAAGACGTATCAACCTCCGTTTTGTCACTAATAGCCCTTACGTTTAAACCACATGGCTAAATGCAAAGATACAAAGAAAAAAACAGAATACACAAGATTGTGTAACACAAAGTTGTGTAACACAATCTTGTGTTAACAATAAATAACTTTTAACCAACGAGTTACAGTTAGAAATGCAAAAGCGGAGCCGCCGTGGAGCGACTCCGCTTTATATGATTAATAAGGTGTAGGTTTACTTATTCAGCTTTATTCTCACTTATTCACGAATTTGACTTCGTCGAATTCGTTCCCGTTCGAT
>CAJONQ010000047.1 GCA_905235835.1 uncultured Prevotella sp. | reverse complement strand
CACAGCCATCATTGAAGGTCAGGTGCAGCCGATAGCCATCAAGGGCACGGGCAGCTGTAACCCATTTGAGATTGTTAGTCTGTTCCATACGCTAATCCAGTGGGGAGATTTTTACCAGAGTCTCGCCATTCTCCATACGCTCCCAGTTCGACATCAGTTCGTCCTTGTGCTGGTCGAGCCACTCGAAGACCAGATGCAGTGCTCGGCGCGGCATCTGTCCCGTCACTCGCCCCGTCAGAATGTCGATGGTGGCACGATACTCATTGTAGCGCACATGGAAGTGCGGCGGGTTGTGGTCCGGCAGATACATCGTAATGACGATTCCGTAGAAGTGGCAAATCTCTGGCATAATTCTCTTTTTTGATAAATACGGCGACAAAGTTACAAAATCTTTTTCTAAACCACACCCTCTGGCCTATGCTTTTTACATATTATTGGCGAAAAAGTCATAGCTTTGAGTAAATGCCCGCGCCGAACGGTGTGAACTATCTATTTCAGTTCTTGGTTGATTGTCGTCTAATGCCCCAATTATCGAACTACAAAAATCAAAAGTGGACGTTCTGTCTTGTGTCCTTATGTCTGTTATGTTACCATACGCTGTTGTTATTTCGTTACTACTATGTTTTTGGAAACCGCACAATGCGGAATCTGTGTGCAAATATAATCAATTTTATCGACTTCAAGGCAAGAATCGACAGAATTGTGTGAAATAGTTATCTTAAAAGGGGGAATTCTCCCATTGCTAACAAAGTACGGGATTAATCGATAAATCGTCGGGTGATGTCCCCGTATTCCTCGATTCTCCTGTCACGCAGGAAGGGCCACCAGCGGCGTACCTGCTCGGAGCGTTGCATATCTATCTCCACGATGATGCTTTCCTCCTCAGTGGTGGATGCCTCGTAGAGCAGTTCTCCCTGTGGACCAGCCACGAAGGATGTTCCCCAAAAGGGTACACCATCCTCCATCCCTACACGATTGACAGTGACGACAGGGAGTCCGTTTGCCACGGCATGTCCACGCTGGACGGTCTGCCACGCCATACGCTGGCGTTCCTGTTCCTCTGGTGTGTCGTTGGGGTCATAGCCGATAGCAGTGGGGTAGATCAGTAACTCCGCCCCCTGTAGTGCCATCAGTCGGGCTGCCTCTGGATACCACTGGTCCCAGCAGACGAGGACTCCCAACTTACCCAGTGAGGTGTCGATGGGATGGATCCCTAAGTCGCCTGGTGTGAAATAGAATTTCTCATAATATCCAGGATCATCAGGGATATGCATCTTACGATAGATACCAGCAATCGTGCCGTCTTTCTCCAGTACCACTGCCGTATTGTGATACAGTCCGGGTGCTCTGCGCTCAAAGAGGGAGGTGACAATCACCACGCCATACTCCTTGGCGAGTGCTCCGAAGAAAGCCGTAGAGGGTCCTGGGATGGGCTCTGCAAGATTAAAGTTATTGACATCCTCCACCTGACAGAAATACAGACCGTTGTGCAGTTCCTGCAAAACGATAAGCTCTGCTCCTTTCTGAGCGAGGTCAGCGATCTTCTCGGCAAGGCGAGCCTTGTTATCAGCGATATCCGCTGTGTTATGTTGCTGTATGATACCTATTTTCATATTTCTAATAATATTGCATAGTACAACAATGTAGTGAGCCATGTTGCTTGATGACGGCTCGGCAGTCGATGCCTACGATCTCCCTGTCTGGGAATGCCTCGCCAATGATACGCATCGCCTCTGCGTCGAGGTCGGGCTGCGCATAGGTCGGCACGAGGACGGCACCGTTGATGACGAGATAGTTGGCATAGGTGGCGGGCAGTCTGTCCTCTCCATCATAGATGGGATGGGGGAGGGGAAGTTTTAGTAGGCGGTAGGGACGGTCATGACATGACCGTAGACACGACAGTTCTTTTTCCAGCTCAGTCAAGTCGGGGTGGTCCTTGTCGCCTCCCGTATAGATAATGGTGTCGTCGGGGGCGATGCGTACCAGTGTGTCGATATGTCCGTCCGTGTCGTCACCGATGAGGCTGCCATGATTCAGCCATACGATGCGCTCTGCCCCTAAATACTCCTTTAACCGCTCTTCTATCTCCTGTTGGGTCAGTGGCTGGTTACGATGGAGAGCCATCAGACAACATGTTGTGGTGAATACCGTACCCTTGCCGTCGCTCTCGATACTGCCACCCTCTAATACGAAGTCCAGATGTGACTCGTAGATGCCCTTTACCAGTCCCTGCTCGTAAAGACGGCGGTTGAGAGCGTTGTCCAGTTCCGCAGGGAACTTCTCTCCCCATCCGTTGAATTTGAAATCGAGAAGGACCAATTGTCCGTTCTCCTCCACAGTGATGAAGCCGTGGTCACGAGCCCATGTGTCGTTATGGGGGATGTCATCCACGATGATCAGCGGCTCACGCTTGCTGATCTCACGCTTCATCTCCTCATAGACAGCCATTATCTCGGGCAGGATGGGAGCCCAGTCGGTATGCTCGTTAGGCAGTGTCAACTGCACGGCACTTTGTCTTTCCCATTCGGCAGGCATCCGCCTCTTTCTCGTTTTCATGCTGCAAAATTAGTAAAAATTCTCAATTCTCAATTCTCAATTCTCAATTATTTATTATCTTTGCACCAAAATACGACGATGTTAGAACTGCATAATGTGACCATAGAGCCCATGATCCACTCCCTATCCCTGACGGTAGGCGATGCTCAGTTGGTCTGTCTGACAGGCTCGCAAGGGGTGGGGAAGACCACTGTGTTGCGTGCTGTCCTTGGTATGATACCCGTCAGCCGAGGACATATCAGTATTGACGGTGAGTTGCTGACACCCCTGTCGGCTCCCTATTTCCGCAGACAGATAGCCTATGTGCCGCAACACCTGACGGTGATAGAGAACTATGACAGTATTGCCGACCTCTCGGAGATGCTGTTTGGACTGAAAGTCAACAAGGGAGAGGCATCCTATCGGGTACCGACAGACGGACGGCGATGGGGCGAGTTGTCTGCTGACGAGCGTTATCTGTTGCTGCTCCAGAATGCGATACAGTTGGGTAAGCGTTTACTGATTGTCGACGAGCCGGCACAGCCTATCAGTGCGGAGGCGATGCAGACCGTAGATGCCCTGTTGCAAGAGGCGGCACGTAAGGGTGCTACCGTACTTGCCGTTAATTCCAGAATCCTTCAAAACCAGATACAATTATGAATATCACTATCGTGCGACTGATTATCGGCATCCTGCTGTTGGTGGTGCCAGCCCTGATACTATTCCGCTTAGACCGCCGTTTCCTGCGGATGTCGGCATCCGTCATCGGGCGACTGACTGTGGTGCTTGCCGTCATGGCGTTATGTTTCTACTACATCTTCCAGTGGGACAAGGCATGGCTGAACATTCTGTGGGTGTTGCTCACAAGTGGTGTCGCCACCGCCATCTATTGTCGTAAGCGCTGGCAGTCGATCCCCATCTATGTGAGTATGACGATCGTCACCTTCGTGATGGGCATCTTGCTACTGTTGCTGATGGATGTCAGTCATCTGTTCAGCGCCTATGTCTTCATCCCTGTGATGACGATGCTGCAAGCCGAGACACTCTTCGTCTGTCGCCGTGGTATCACCACCTATGCCTTAGAGCGTCGTACCCATAAAGAGTTGTATGAGTATCTGCGTGGTAATGGCGCTAACCAGTTGGAGGCGTTACGTCCCTTTCTGACCAAGGCAATCACCAGAGCCTTCGCCCCAGTCCTGTCGCAGTTGCTGTTGGTAGGACTCGTCTTCGTCCCCTCCCTGTTGAGTGGACTGCTAATAGGCGGTATCCAACCCCTGCAAGCGATAGCCTTCCTTGCCCTGATGACAGCAGTGGCGCTAAGCAGCACGATGCTGGTTCTGGTGCTCTCCATTTATATTTATACCCGAATGAGTTGAAGCATGAAAAGATTATCCCTTCTATTAGCGGCTGTGATGCTGCTTTGTCTGCAATCGTGTGGACAGAAAGTCAAGAGCAGTAGTGTGCCGTCAGAGCAGGAAAGCAGTCTGACGGACGTGCGTGTCAATCAGGAGGTGATTCCTCTTCTGCGCTATGCCTATAAGGCATGGTATTCCCAGTCTATGCGCATCCCTCTTGCCGTGTCGTGGTATCTCACCGGCGATCATGTGTCAGGCAACTATAAGCGTCAGGGTGTCGCTTTCCATCCTGACAAGAATGTGGACAATCCCGTCACCACCTTCGACTATATGCAGTCAGGGTACAGTCGTGGACACATGTGTCCCTCTGGTGATAATAAATGGAACCAGCGGGCACAGGAGGAGAGTTTCCTGATGACGAATATCTGTCCGCAGAACAGTCAACTGAACGGTGGTGACTGGAATGATTTGGAGATGCTATGCCGTACCTGGGCTAAGCGTTATGACAGGGTGTATATCGTCTGTGGTCCCATCCTTCGTGGTAATACCCATAAGACGATTGGTCGTCAGCGCAACCGTCGCATCACCGTTCCTGAGGCATTCTATAAAGTAGTGCTCCGTACTGGCAAGCATCCTGCCGCCATTGGTTTTATCTACGAGAATAACAGTAGCAGTCAGCCTATGCAAGAGGCAGTCCGTACCGTTGACGAGATAGAGCGACTGACAGGTCATGATTTCTTTTCAGCACTTCCCGATGATGTCGAGAGACGCATCGAGGCAAAGGCAGACCTGTCGGAGTGGTGATAACGAGTGAAGAGATCTGGCTTAATAAGCATAGACCAGTCCGTACTTTTCGTGAAGACGACGTAGAGAGCCGTCGGACTTCATTCGGCGGATGGTATTGTTGACCATGAGCATGAGGTCCTCTTGTCCTTTTCGCATCAAGACACCTATCTCGCCGTGTGTGAAAGGCTTATTCAATAACGGGGCGGCAAGGCGGTTGTCTGTTTGCACATAATAGGGAGCCTCTGTAATCTCCGTAATCATCACGTCAGCCTGTCCCTCTGCGACAAGAGAGGGAATCTCCTCGTTCTGTTGGTGTACGATAATGGTGGCATGTGTGAGGTTCTCATTAGCGAATTTCTCATTCAGTCCTCCAGGGTTCACCATCACACGGACTTCAGGTTTGTCAAGGTCTTCCAATGACTGGAAACGGCTGATATCCGTAGCCCTGCAAAGGATGGTCTTCCCATTGGCAAGATAACCTTCGCTCATGAGCATGGTCTCACGACGAGCATCCGTAATGGTGATACCACCGATCGCAAGGTCGAAGGTCTGAGGCTCTGCCAGCACATTGTTTGTCAGTGTCGGCCATGATGTCTTCACGAATACCGTTTCTACCCCTAAGCTCTTTGCTATCTCCTGGGCTATCTCAATGCCAAAGCCCCAATAGGTGCCATCAGGTTCACAGAAGGATAGGGGGCGGTAGTCGCCCGTTGTCCCGACGAGTAATGTGCCCCGTTGTTTGATCTCCTCAACCTTCCTGTTATCACCTGGTTCTGTTGCCCCGTCACTGTCTCCGCATGCTGCCAGTACGGTAGGGCAGCACAGGTACAGCCAAACGGATAGCATCAATAATATTCTCTTTCTAAACGCTGTCATTTTGCCAATCATCATTCAATTATTTTGCAAAGATACATTTTTTTCGTTGATTTGCTATTAAGAAAGCGAAATAACTCTGTCTCGGCATAAAAAATATATGGATTTATTTTGTTCTGTTCCCGACTTTTCGTAAATTTGCCGTCGATAATTTAACTATAATAGATAAAACAATAATAAGATGGACAAGAACGAGAAATTTGTTATTACCATCAACCGCGAGTTAGGGTCTGGTGGTCGTACTGTAGGTAGGAAACTTGCAGAGAAACTGGGAGTGAAATATTTTGATAAGGCACTTATTGAGGGGCTGACCAAGGAGTTCGGTCTCACAGTGGAGGAGATTGAGCGAATCAAGGCGCAGAAGAAGTCGTGGTGGAATGATTTCAATACCTATTATATGAAACTGAATACCACATCGCTGCCCATGGAGGCGGAGACGGTATTGACTACGGAGTCGATGATGGAAGCAGAGAAACGGATATTGCATGAGCTTGCCGCACAAGAGTCGTGTGTCGTAGCAGGCAGAAGTGGCTTCCTGGTGTTCCGTGATCATCCTAACTGCAAGAGTATCTTCATCCAGGCTTCCATGGAGAATCGTATCAACAGACTGATGCGCAAACAGCAGAAGGGTCGTGAGGAAGTCAAGGCGATCATTGATCAAGTGGATAATGGTCGTGAGACATTCATTAAGAAGTATGCGGACACCTCACGTTACGATACTCGTAACTACGATCTTGTCATTAATATGGATGAACTTACCGAGGATCAGGCAGTCACCATTATCATGACCTATATTGAATGTACAACGAAAGCATAAAATAGGAAGACAAATGATGAGACACTTCTGAAATTAATATATACAGAAAGAATATGGAAAGGCGGATGTTTTGTGTAATTTATTGAGGATTCAAACATGAAGATAAGACAATGGATGCTTGCCGCCATCCAGACTATCTACGACACAACGAATAGTCTCGCGACGACATCACTCTTCGCTTTCTCATGTATTGTCAGCATCGGAACGTTGTTGTTGTACAACATACCTTTCTTTAACTATGTAGTCAACAATACGAATGAAAACGTAGGCGGGAAGATCATCCTACTGGTATCACTGGTGGTGGTCATGCTGGCGCTAAACTTCCTGATGACCTATTTAGTGATGTTCCTCATGAGGATAGTCGGGCGTATCCTCCTTGCGATCCTTTCACTCATTAACGCCACGGCTGTTTATTTCATCTTTACTTACGGTGTGATGATGAATGCGACAACCATAGAGAACGTATTCAACACCAGATACTCAGAGGCGTCAGGGTTCTTTAGCTGGTCGCTGTGGCTTTTCATCATTGTCTTTGGCGTTCTCCCTGCCCTGTTCTGCCTGTTGCAGCCTGTCGTCTTCGGAACACTGAAGAAACTGGGTGTTTATTGTGGTAGTGCGTTGGGTATCGTCCTTGTCATGGCGTTGGTGAATGTCAACCAGACGTTGTGGATAGGTCAGCACGATACTGAATTGGGAGGATTACTGCAACCATGGTCCTATCTGGTGAATACCATGCGCATCACCAGTGATCAGATGGACAAGCAGGCAGAAGAGATCAAACTGCCTGACGGCAGGATTGCGGATAAAGAGAAGACGGTGGTGGTTCTTGTCATCGGTGAGTCGGCAAGAAAAGCCAACTTCCAACTATATGGTTATGAGCGCAAGAACAACCCTCTGTTGTCGAGACAAGAAGGGCTGAAAGTGTTTCAGGCGACTTCCTGTGCGACTTACACCACTGCCGGCTCAAAAGCCATCCTTGAGCCTAAAAACAGCGAGGAGTTGTATGAGTTGCTGCCCAACTATGCCTTCAGGACTGGTGTTGACGTGTCATGGCGCACATCCAACTGGGGAGAGCCGCCGATTCATATTGACGAGTATCTCACGGACGACGACATCAGTGCCAAATATCCAGACGAGAACAGCCACTATGACGGAATACTCCAAGCAGGACTTCATGAGCGGATAGTGTCCAGTAAGAAGAATAAGGTATTGATCATTCTGCATACCAGTACGAGTCACGGTCCTAACTACGCCGATAAGTATCCGAAGGAATTCGAGGTGTATAAGCCTGTGGCAAGGAATGTGGAGGAGGGTGAGAAGAATATCGGCATGCTGGTTAATGCGTATGACAATACAATCCTATATACCGACTATCTTCTGAACAACCTGATTAATACCTTGCGCTCCTTGGAAGACTGGAACAGCGCTATGATTTTTATTTCCGACCACGGCGAGTCACTGGGTGAGAACAATATCTTCATGCATGGTGTTCCTATGAGACTGGCGCCCAAGGTGCAGTATGAGATACCGTTCCTCGTATGGACCTCGAAGGATTTCAGAGACTACAAGAACGATCTGCCGGCAGTGCTCGAACAGCATTATATTTTCCATTCCGTGCTCAATCTGTTGTCCATACAATCGCCTGCTTACAATAAAGATTACGATATCTTTCAGTGAGATATGTTAAAGCGTTTCGATGAGAGCGATGCCTTCCATCTCCGTTTTCTTAACTTTTGTTTAGGATTTTATCTATTTAATTTAGCTCCGTTAACAAATCCGCCCGGTTTTTACTTTTCACTTTTCACACATTTGTCAATAATTTTGGCTGCCTTTTATTTCCCCGCCATGGCGTTTCTGATATCGGCAACAGTGATCTCCACCAGTTCCTGGTCGGACACTTTGCCAGCCTTGGCGATGCGGTTTGCCTGGCACTGGATCGCCTTCTCGAAGACGTTGCGCACATAACGGGCATTACCGAAGTTGCGGTCCTTGTTCTCGACAGCATATTCCAGTCGCTCCTTCAGGTATTCAGCCGCCTCTTTGGTGATGGCGTACTGGTTTTTCTTCAGGTACATACGGAAGATGCGATACAACTCGTCAGCGGTGTAGTCGGGGAAATGGATATAGCGGTTGAAGCGCGACTGCAAGCCGGGGTTGGTGTCAATAAATTTCTTCATCTCGTTGGTGTATCCAGCCACGATGACTACCAGTCGGTCACGGTCGTCCTCCATACGTTTCAGAAGAGTAGCGACAGCCTCTGCGCCATAGTCGGTACTTGCCTCACTCTGTGTCAGGGCATACGCCTCGTCGATGAAAAGTACACCACCTAAGGCAGAGTCACACATCTGGTTGACACGAGGTGCCGTCTGTCCCACATACTGTCCGATAAGTCCGGAACGGTCGGTCTCCACGAGGTGTCCCTTCTTCAGGATACCTAAGTCCTTATAGATACGTGACACAATACGTGCCACCGTTGTCTTACCCGTACCGGGACTGCCCGTGAATACGAGGTGGTAACTGAGGTTCGGAGTCTTCAACCCCTTGTCCTTACGCTGTTTCTGCACCTTCACATAGTTGGCGAGGGAGCGTACTTCCGCTTTCACGTCATCCAAACCGATCAGTTCGTCGAGCTCCTGATAAGGGTCGCCCTCGATGGCTTTCTTGACGGTCACACTATCCCCGTTGCCCTCAGAGCGGTCTTTGTCTGTGAACTTATACTTGCGTCCACCCTCGTCAGAGCCGTCGTCATCATCGTCGAACACGAGTCTTTTCTCTTTCTTAGTGTCAGAGTCCTCGTCACCAAGAACCATGGTACAGGCGCCCATCATCAGAAAACAGGCGGTGATACATACGATAACAATCGTCAATTGCTTACTGTTGAAGCGGTCAAAGAAATTTGCCATATACTTATTTGTTTAATAGTTTCATAAAAAAGAAGGAGCAGGAGGGGCATGCCATAACACCATAGATCAGCGATGTCGAAGACCCCTGGGAGGAGCCCCCATTGCTGGAGCAGTTCGGAGACGAAACCCAAGGCAGGGACGCTGCCTGCTACGACGATACGGAGCCATGTCTGTTGGCGATGCAGCAGAGGGTAGGTCAGGAGGATATAGGATGCCGCCCATAGTCCGCCGGGCAGTGAGTAGACCACGAACTCCGCTGGTTGCCACTGTGCCGTCCAGTCTCTCCACAGTGTCAGGAGAGGCATCATCCCCAGTCCGTCCAGCACATGAAAGAGTAGGAGGGTGGTCGGTCGGAATGACAGATAAATCATGCCGCCAAGGAGTATCAGCAGCACTCCGATTAACAGTTGAGGTCGTGATGGCATACCTATATATATCAATTATACGCCACAAAAATACAAAAAAAATGAAAGAGAAAGATAGAAATATATGTTTTTTTTGTAATTTTGCAAGCCTAAAGAGGTATTAATAATAATATAAGGTAATAAAATGGGTGGTTTCTTCGGTACTATCTCCACAAAAGATTGCGTAAACGATTTGTTTTACGGGACAGACTATAACTCGCACTTAGGTACTAAACGCGCAGGATTGGTAACTTTCGATGAGGAAAGCGGTTTTCACCGCTCCATTCACTCGTTGGAGCGTCAGTATTTCCGTTCCCGCTTCGAGGATGAGCTGGATGCCTTCAAGGGGCATCAGGGTATGGGTGTGATCAGTGACACCGACCCGCAACCGATTATCGTCAACTCCCATCTGGGACGTTATGCGGTGGTGACGGTGGCGAAGATCAATAACCTGCGCCAGATAGCCGACGAGCTGTTGTCGGAGCGTATGCACTTCAGTGAGATGTCTGCGAACAATATCAACCAGACGGAGCTGGTGGCACTGCTGATAAATATGGGCGATACCTTTGTGGAGGGTATCAACAAGGTATACCAGAAGATTGATGGCTCCTGCTCGATGCTGATTCTTACGGAGGATGGTATCATTGCCGCTCGTGACTTCTTAGGACGTACCCCTATCGTGATAGGTCACAAAGAGGGTGCCTATGCCGCTTCGAGTGAGACGACGAGTTTCCCGAACCTCGACTATCAGGTGTTGCGTGACGTGGGTCCCGGTGAGATTGTCCGTCTGCGTGCCAATGGCATCGAGGTGTTACAGCAACCGTTCAGCCGTTGCCAGATATGCTCGTTCCTCTGGGTATACTATGGCTTCCCTGCCAGCGATTACGAGGGCATCAATACAGAGTATGTGCGTGAGAAGAACGGACGTATCATGGGTGAGAAAGACCATGAGGTGGAGGCTGACTTGGTATGTGGCATCCCTGACTCTGGTGTCGGAATGGCATTAGGCTATTCCCACGGTAAGAAGATCCCCTATAAGCGTGCCGTCCTGAAATACACCCCGACATGGCCCCGCTCGTTTACCCCAGGTAACCAGTTGCGTCGTGACTTGGTGGCTCGTATGAAACTGATTCCCAACGCCGCCATTCTGAAAGACCAGCGTATCGTGTTCTGCGACGACTCTATCGTCCGTGGTACCCAGTTGCGTGACAATGTCCGCACGTTCTTCGAGAACGGTGCCAAGGAGGTGCATGTGCGCATCTCCTGTCCGCCATTGGTATACGGGTGTAAGTATATCGGTTTCACCACATCGAAGAGTGATCTGGAATTGATTACCCGTCGTATCATCAATGATTTTGAGGGTGATGACGCGAAAAATTTGGAGGCTTACGCCAAGACAGGTACCCCTGAGTATCAGCGGATGGTGGATGAGATAGCCCGTCGTCTGGGACTGACCAGTGTGAAGTTTGCCAGTCTGGAAGATCTCATTGAGTCCATTGGTATTCCCAAGGAGCGTCTCTGTACCCATTGCTTTGACGGTACCAGCTACTGTCATGAGCATGACAATGATTAATACGGTGTTGAGCGTTAAAAAAGAATAATGTTCAATGCTTAAAGGTTCAAGTTCAATGTAAATTGACTACCTTTGCAGCAAATAATTTAGAAGCGTGAAGATAAAGCAAGTGCTGAGCGCCCTTGAACGATTCGCGCCCCTGCCCTTACAGGAAAGCTGGGATAATGCTGGCCTGCAAGTAGGACTGACAGAGGCGGAGGCTTCAGGGGCATTATTGTGTCTGGACGTCAACGAACGTGTGGTTGACGAGGCGATTGCGAAGGGGTGTAACCTCATCGTGAGCCACCATCCCCTGCTGTTCCGTGGACTGAAACAGATAACGGATGCGAATGACGTGCAACGCACTGTCATCAAGGCTATTAAGCATGATATCGTCGTCATCTCGATGCATACCAATATGGATAATGCGCAGGACGGTGTCAACTGGAAAATCGCGGAGCATCTGGGGCTGAAGGACACTCAGTTCTTCGCTCAGAAGACCGTTGACGGTATCGAGGCTGGCAGTGGTGTCGTCGGTATGTTGCCGGAGGCGATGGCAGCTGATGACTTCGTGCTGCTGGTGAAGAAGCGGTTTGACGTGGAGTGTGCCATGTGCAACGAGCTGCTGCGCCGTCCTATCCAGCGTGTCGCCATCTGTGGCGGTGCCGGTGACTTCCTGCTTGACGACGCACTACAGCAAGGTGCTGACGCTTTTATCACGGGTGAGATGCACTATCACCAGTATTTCGGTTATGAGCAGCGCATCCAGATATGTGTCATCGGACACTATCAGAGTGAGCAATATACCAGTGAGATATTCCGTGACATCATTCAGAAGGAGTGTCCAGAGGTAAGGACGTATATAGCAGAGACAAATACAAATCCAATTATATATTTATAAGAACTATGGCAAAGAAAGACCCAACAGACATGCCGGTTGAGGAGCGTCTGAAGACCCTCTATCAACTGCAGACCACGCTCTCAAGTATTGACGAGAAGCGTGCCCTGAGAGGTGAGCTGCCTCTGGAAGTACAAGACCTTGAGGATGAGATCGAGGGCTTGGGCACCCGTATTGAGAAGATTGAGAACGACATCAAAGAGTATGAGGTGGCTATCACACAGAAGAAGGGTGAGATAGAGACCGCTAAGGCAAGTGTGGAGCGTTACAAGACTCAGTTGAATGACGTGAAGAACAACCGTGAGTACGACACGCTGACCAAGGAAATCGAGTTCCAGTCACTGGAGATCGAACTCTGCAACAAGAAGATCAAGGAGGCTCAGCTCCGTATTGAGGAGAAGAGAGAGGAACTGGCTAAGAACCACGATATCATCCAGGACCGCCTGCAGGCACTGGAAGTGAAGAAGGGTGAGCTGGACGAGATCATGGAGGAGACCCGTGCCGAGGAGGATAAACTGAAGACAAAGGTGAAGGATCTGGAGGCAAAGATTGAGCCTCGTCTGCTGACATCCTTCAAGCGTATCCGTAAGAATGCCCGTAACGGACTGGGTATCGTCTATGTACAGCGTGATGCCTGTGGTGGTTGCTTCAATAAGATTCCACCCCAGCGCCAGTTGGATATCAAGATGCATAAGAAGATCATCGTTTGTGAGTATTGCGGTCGTATCATGATCGACCCAGAGCTGGCAGGTGTCAAGGTGGCTGCAACAGTGACGGAGGAGAAGAAACCCCGTAAGCGCGCTATCCGTAAGACGACCAAGAAGGCGGCTGAGGACACTCCTGAGGAGGCATAAAAGCTACCAATGCGATAAAAATATAGGCGTGGAATTTTCCACGCCTATATTTTTTCGTAATCAGGAATGTCTTCCAGGAATTCGTATCTCTTCTGCTCGTAGCTCATCTTACAGCAGTAGTGCTGCAAACCATTACTGATAGTCAGGTAGTCGACGTGCAGGAGCAGATTATAAGCTGATATCTGGTCGAAGACCTTCTGCGACAAGGCAACGGTAGGAGCTTTGTACTCGATAATCATTTGCGGACGTGTGTCGTTATCGTATAGGATAGAGTCACAACGCAGCTTCTTTTCTCCTACTTGTAGTTCTATCTCATTACCTAACAAGCCCTTAGGATAACCTTTATGCTCCACCAGCCAGTGTACGAAATGCTGGCGGACCCACTCCTCAGGAGTCAGTTTCACGAAGCGGCGTCTGAGGAAATCAAAGATCTCTGGTTTCTCTCGTGTGCCGCCCAGCCGTATCTCAAATGATGGTAGGTTTAACTCGTACATATTGCAAAGGTACGAAATAATTCCTAATTCCTAATTCCTAATTCCTAATTATTTCGTATCTTTGCATCCAAAGATGGCGAACTTACTCCGTCTCGGCAAAAAAAGAATAAATTCTTTTGTTTTGCTCTCAACTTTTCGTAACTTTGACTTCGTCGAAGTTACTTTGCACTCGGAAATGAAAAGAAAAGCGAGCTTTCCTTTTGCATTTCACTCTTTTTTTGTAACTTTGCATCATGGCTCAAGCTGTAGTGACATACGATACCGTCATGAGTGAGTTGAAAGCTCGCCATTTCTCCCCCGTTTATTATCTGATGGGGGATGAGCCTTATTATATCGACAAAATCAGTAATTGGATCGCGGAGAATGTGCTACAGCCAGAGGAAAAAGACTTCAACCAGACCGTTTTGTTTGGATCAGACGTGAATGCCGCACAGATTGTGGATGCAGCCAAGCGTTATCCTATGATGTCTGAACATCAGGTGATCATCGTCAAGGAGGCTCAGAATGTGAAGAATACAGAGCCTCTGGAGAAGTATTTTAAGGCTCCGATGGCTTCTACAATCCTTGTGATGTGCCATAAAAATGGTTCTGTAGATGGAAGAAAACGGGAATATGTGAAGGCTATCCAGCAAAATGGAGTACTCTTTGAGAGTAAAAAACTACGTGAACGTGACCTTCCAGCCTTTATCGAGGGCTATCTAACATCCAGGAATGCCAGTATAGACCCAAAATCCACCCAATTGATCGCTGATGCCGTTGGAGCGGATCTAAGTAGACTGGTGGGCGAGTTAGACAAGGTATTGCTCTCTCTTCCTGAAGAGAATAGGAGAGTGACCCCACAAGTGGTGGAGGACCAGATAGGAGTGAGCAAGGATTTTAATGGCTATGAGCTTCGGGATGCCATTGTGAACAGAAATATTTACAAGGCAAACCAAATTGTGAAATATTTTGACGAAAATCCAAAGGCAGGAAGTATCTATTCCTTTCTCCCGTTGCTCTTTAATTACTTCCAAAATCTGATGCTGGCACATTATTGTCCCCAGAAAAACAGTCAGGATGGGGTAGCGCAGTGGTTGGATCTGAGGAGTGCATGGGCTGCTAAAGACTATATGACAGGCATGCGAAACTACACAGGAATGAAAGTGCTACAGATAATTAGCAAAATAAGAGAAATTGATGCCAAAAGTAAGGGGTTGGACAACCCAAATACCCCTCCTGGAGAGTTGATGAAGGAGCTAATTTTCTTTATTCTTCATTAAAAAACGGTCTTTTTTGAGCCGTTTTTTTCTATTTTATCCAAAATCCTGAACATAAAATTTCAGCCTCAAAAGCCGATAATATAAGCGTTTCCCCTTCTTTTTCCCCCTCTACATTTTGCGAATTTTGAGCATTTCGGTCGCTCGTCCTGAATCTTTCAAAATTTTCAATTTCCCGCCATTTTTAGCGTTAAAAGTTTAATGTTAACGCTTTTTAGTGTTTTGATTCGTGAATTTTCATTTGTAAATAGCAAAGAAGGGATATACTTCGTTTTGAATCGTAAACGGCTTGAATTTACAAATTAATCAACATTTGCAAATGTAAATACAGCTTTTAAAACTTAAAATCTCGTCTAATACAGGGGTATTTAATGGATATTCGTCACGCTAATAACATAGTATATTTTTGTAAATCAGATATTTTTATCCGTTTATTCGTGTAAATTTCAAAAGATATCCAGCTCTTTGAGTGTCTGAATTTGCATATTTGAAAGATTAAATTTTTTATCGTATACGTAACATCCATATAATCAGATATATATATAAATGTGTTAGATAAATTTGCGGCTCGTGCTTTAAAGAATGGATTTCGGTTTACAAATCTAATAGTTACATCTTTAGTATTGTAATATAAAACCGTAAACTATCAAAATCAAAACACAAACTTTTAGCTTTAAAATTCTCGCAACAATTGTTGTGTGTTTCAAAAAAATGTTTTACCTTTGTAAAGTGAATACAAAATCGGCATTTTTGCCCTAAAAACGACTTGATGAGTAAATGAAAGACAGAATTAGGCACATAATGGAAGAGCAGCACATGAGTCAACAAGTGTTTGCGGATTTCATTGGATTATCACCTGCGACATTGAGTAGTATCTTCAATGGCAGGACTCGCCCCACCCTGAATATTGTCGAGGCGATCAAAAATAAGTTACCGTCCATTAGTACTGATTGGCTCTTGATGGGTGTCGGTGACATGTATGTAGACCCTTCCGGACAGTCAGGAAATGCTGTTGATACAGATCGCCAGTCGACTTTAGAACCAATGATTGACTTTGATCAGTCGTCGAACGACCGTCCGGCTGCCTCTTTTCAGCAGGGTGTAAAAAATACACACCCAGATAATCCCGCTCAAATCGTGAAAATAATTGACAAAGAATGACAGAGATACGGGTCTATTATGATGATCAGACCTATGAGACCTTTGTCCCGATGAAGACTAAATGAGAGCACAAGTGAATGTGTTCTCATTTTTTTTCGTAGTTTTCTTATCTCCGAAATTGCCTATAACTCTGAAAAGCATAAATATATTTGGCTTTTCTCTCGTTTTTTCGTAATTTTGCGCCATATTTAATATAATTAATGTATATGAAGAAATATATTCTCGACCTGACCGTCAAACAAGTCGAACGTATTAGTCCTAAGCATGTGCTATTAAGGCTGACAGACGCTACTCCCCTGCCGGAAATGGTTCCAGGGCAGTTTGTAGAAGTGCGTGTAGATGGCTCCGAGACGACCTTCCTTCGTCGTCCTATCTCCATTAATTATGTGGATAAGGAACATAATGAATTATGGTTAATGGTAGCGATGATAGGTGATGGTACTCGTCAATTAGGAAAGCTCCAGGTAGGTGACATCGTTAACTGTGTGTTACCATTGGGCAATGGATTTACCATGCCTCAGAAAACGGACGAGCACATATTGCTTGTAGGAGGAGGTGTGGGTGTCGCACCTTTGTTGTATATGGGTGCTGAGATGCAGAAAGCCGGCATTGAGCCAACTTTCCTGTTAGGAGCCCGCACAAAGGCAGACCTATTAGAGATAGACCTTTTCAAACAGTATGGTCGTGTGTTGGTGACCACCGAGGACGGCTCTGAGGGTGAGAAGGGCTTTGTAACCAATCATTCAGTATTACAAAAGGAGCATTTTAACCGTATTGTCACCTGTGGTCCCAAACCTATGATGGTAGCTGTTGCGCACTATGCTCACCAAGCCGATATCGATTGTGAGGCTTCTTTGGAGAATATGATGGCATGTGGTTTGGGAGCCTGCCTGTGTTGTGTTGAGAAGACCACAAAGGGTAATCTCTGTGTATGTAAGGAAGGACCAGTGTTTAACGTAAAACAGTTGTTATGGCAGATTTAAGTGTCAATATAGGTCGTCTGTCGCTGAAGAATCCAGTGATGACGGCATCAGGAACTTTTGGCTATGGTTTGGAGTTCGCTGACTTTATTCCCCTCGATGGTTTAGGAGGTATTATCGTGAAAGGGACGACGTTGAAGCCCCGTGAGGGTAATGACTATCCCCGTATGGCAGAAACCCCTTCTGGAATGCTTAATTGTGTGGGTTTGCAGAATAAGGGCGTTGATTATTTCTGTGAGCATATCTATCCGCAGATTAAGGATATTGATACCAATATGATTGTCAATGTCAGTGGCTCATCACCAGAGGATTATGCAGAGTGTGCCGCACGTATCGATGCCTTGGAGAAGATTCCAGCCATTGAGTTGAATATCTCATGTCCGAATGTGAAGGATGGGGGAATGGCGTTTGGTGTTACCTGTGCTGGTGCGGAGAGTGTGGTGAAGGCTGTTCGTGAGCGTTATCACAAGACGCTGATCGTCAAATTGTCACCTAATGTGACAGACATCACAGAGATTGCCAGGGCTTGTGAGGCACAGGGAGCTGATAGCGTGTCACTAATCAACACCCTGATGGGAATGGCGATAGATATAGAGAAGCGTCGTACCGTTCTGAGTATCAATACGGGCGGACTCAGTGGTCCTGCTGTGAAGCCTGTTGCCCTGCGTATGGTATGGCAGGTGGCAAAAGCCGTGAAGATACCTGTTGTTGGTTTAGGAGGTATTATGAATGCCCGTGATGCTATTGAGTTCCTGATGGCTGGTGCTGCAGCGATAGAGATTGGTACCGCAAACTTCATAGACCCAGCGGTCACTATCAAGGTGCGTGATGGCATTAGCAACTGGCTCGACCAGCACGGATGTCACTCTGTATCGGAGATTATCGGATGTATCTAATACAAAATTTGAGAGCAGCCAAATGACTGCTCTCAACCAACACAAAAACTAAACTAGACTTAACTAAAGCATATTGGGATTTTCACAAACCCTTCAATAGCATTTGCAAAGATAGTACAAAATATTTAAACGACCAAGCTTTTTTTGATTTTTTTTGTATTTTAATGCGAAAAGCCTATAACTTCGTCGTTTTATTAAGCAAATAATAGTCTAAAATGGTCATTGCCGCCATCGCTTCCACTACTGGAACGGCACGAGGAAGGACGCACGGGTCATGGCGACCCTTTGCCGTCAGTTTGGTGGCATTACCATTGATGTCAATCGTGTCTTGTTCGCGGAGTAGGGTGGCTACAGGTTTGAAAGCCACACGGAAGTAGATATCCTGTCCGTTACTAATGCCTCCCTGAATACCACCGCTATGGTTTGTCAGTGTCGTAACCTGTCCGTTGCTATTCACGAAGACATCGTTCTGTTCCGAGCCACGAGCCGTCACACCGTCAAAGCCCTCCCCATACTCAAAACCTTTCACGGCGTTGATGCCAAGCATTGCAGAGCCCAGTGCGGCATGTAGTTTGCCAAATTCCGGTTCTCCCAACCCGACAGGACATCCTTTCACCACACAAGTGATGACACCACCAATGGTATCACCCTCAGCCCTGAGCTGGGAGATAAGTTGTATCATCTCTTCGGCTTTCATTGGGTCAGGGCAGCGTACGATGTTCGTCTCTGTCATTGATAGGTCATATTTGTGATAGTCCCTGTCCAGTTGGATAGTCCCCACCTGCGAGGTGTAGGCTTGTATGCTGATATTCAGTTGGCGCAGAGCCAGTTTTGCCAAGGCTCCAGCCACCACACGACTGATGGTGATACGAGCTGACGACCTGCCTCCGCCCCGATGGTCCCTGTTGCCGTATTTTGTAGCATAGGTATAGTCGGCATGCGAGGGACGATACAGTTGGCGCATATTCTCATAGTCCTGCGAATGCTGGTTGGTGTTTCGCACGATAAAACCGATAGGACATCCTGTCGAACGTCCCTCAAAGACACCACTGAGCAGTTCCACCACGTCACCCTCCTGACGACTGGTCGTGATACTGCTTTGTCCCGGACGACGACGATTCAGCTCACTCTGAATGAAATCCACATCAATGGCGATGCCAGCAGGCATGCCGTCCACGACACCCCCAATCGCCTCGCCATGACTCTCTCCGAATGTCGTCAGTGTGAATATGTTGCCAAATGTATTCATATAGTTTATTAGTTACATCCTCCACAACTGCCGCAGCCGTCTTTCTGACAGCCACCACAGCCACCACCACAACTACCACTCATACGGGCTATCATGCTACGAACCTCGTCTTCAGTAGCCTCACGGTTCTCCAGCACATTTCCCACGAAATGCAGGGTCTCACCAGCCAATGGGTGGTTCAAGTCAACCTTCACCTTCTCTTCGCTGATCTCCAGGATCTTACCATAGAAGCGGTTGCCGTCCTCGTTCTGCAAGGGTACTACAGCATCCACAAAGATATGCTCATGGTCGAACTTGCCGTCAATGGTAAATACCTCCCGATCCAGTTCCACCACATGCTCCAACACGTAGTCACCATAGGCGTCCTCCTTCTCCAGTGAGAAATCAAAGTCCTCACCCTGGGGTACGTCAATCAGTTTCTTCTCAAAGGCATCCAGTGCGATGCCGAAACCTGTGAGGAAGTAGAAAGGCTGTTCTTTCGTAGCCTCTTCCACCAACTCCTTGCCATTGTCACCGTCTATGAATAAGCGGTAACTCACGGCAATGTATTTATGGGTCATTTCACTCATAGTCTGCTTTAGTTTATAATTTGGCTGCGAAGATACGAATTTATTTTTAAATAGGCAAATAACGACAGCGTTTAATGCGAAATTGATAAAAAATCAATAAAACTTAGATTCATTGACCGAGGTCAAGAATTCAGGTTGTTTTCGCACACAACACCCTAAAATGTTTGGAGCGTATCAAAATTTGCCGTACCTTTGCATCGTCAATCAGATAAAACTGAGCGACAAAAGATTAAAGGATAACAGCCCTATATAATAAATAAGGTAAACACAAAGAAAAATGGGGCATATGTAGAATTAAAAGAAAAGAAAGGGTAACAAAATGAAAAGATTGTTTTTTACAGTAGTTGCTATGTTGAGCATGACACTCGCATTCGCCGAGAATGAGAACATGAACAGTGTTAACAACGCAGAGGCTTACAATCTGAGCGTAAATATGAATCAGCTGAGCAAGGCGCTGAATCTTGCAAACGACCAGATTGAGGCAGTAGCCGAGATTCACAAGACCTTCTGCTCAGAGATGATGTTCGCCACTCAGTATGGTAAGGAGGAGCGTGACGCTCGTGTTAACGCAGCCATCAGAAAGGATCTTGGTTACATGAACTACGTGCTTAACCACAATCAGTACAAGAAGTATGTGATGTTGCTGAACGTAACGATGAGTAATCGTGGTTTGAAGTAATGAGAGAGAACAGAAGCGTTTAATAACCAGAGCCGCAGGTCCTAAGACCTGCGGCTTTTTCTTTTCCCTCCCCTAAACAGGGGAGGATAGGAGGGCTCTCCCGACTTTTTTCTTCTGAATCCTTTGGAGTTTCAGAAATAATATGTATCTTTGCAATGTTCTCATACCGAAGCCCTGCATGAGTGTGGGACCGTAAGGGTGGGACCTATATATAGAAAAGCAATACTTTTGATGGTTGGATTTAGTTGAATTTAGATATGTTTGCCTTAGAAAACACCAATCATTCAATTATAGACTTTTTAACGCATTGTAAAGTCGAATTTGCAATCAAAGATTATTTAGGACTTCTCTTCCTTTATTCGTCAAGTAGTACGACTGCATAGGATGATTGGGTGACTCTGGGTATAACATTGCGATATAACCTTCTGTCAAGTTCGGGGTTATGTAAGCATTAACAAAACTCGACCTGTTACGCAAATTCATTTCCTCCATCAAAGTTTTCATGTTAGCACCTTTTTCTCCAACTACCGACAAAAACTTCTTTAGGCGTTTAGCCTTAGATGCGTGCATAAAGGTTGTATGGTGAACTTGTGTGGTTGTATGGTTGTATGGTGAACTTGTATGGTTGTGTGGTTGTATGGCTTCCCGTTTGAATGTTACCCAAACAAAAGAAGCGTTTTGGCTATACTCAGGTTCGGGAAGGTTTGCATCTCTACAGGCATCTATGATACGACCAACACCACTGCCCCAATTCTCCAAGAATGTAGTTTTGAAAAGTACGTCAGCAATAGTAGGATTCTGTGGGAAGGAATGATGTGAGTGTTTGATTGTTTCAGTCGTCAACTCCTCAGGCAAATGACCAGAGTTCTCAATTTCAATGCGGTCATCATAGATAGCGATACCAACAGAGCTGCTTGTGTTGTGGAAAAATCGATGGCATAGGGCATTTGTCAAGGCTTCTCTCAAGGCTTCGGCTGGAACTTCCAATTTCTCTTCCCTCGTAAAACCGACTATCTTTCCGCTGATGGAAAGATGTTTGAAGAAGAATGCCATACCAGCATCCAATAGCGTAAAGAAGTTGCCATAGGCACGTTGATTGTCGAAAAACTCATTCTTATCCGCGCCACGGAAACGAGCCATACGAAGCAGAAACTGAGGGAATTGGCTGGTGTTATGCAGAAACAAGGCTGCTGCTGCGTTTTTCAACTTTCCATCGGAAGTTGTAAGTTTCAGTCTTTCGACAAGGCTTTCCGTTGTTTCCATCAATGAAGACTCAGGCATTCGACCACGTTCCACGCCAAGACGCACTCCACCCCTAATACGCTGTTCCTCCAAATCTGCAATGGTGATGCCTTCGCATACTTGGTCTTCCCATTTATAGTGGTTGTTTTTGCTCCGCATCAATCTGTCTTCAAACATATCACGGGTCATAACAGCAGTAGTGCTTTCTATCCGTATATAAGGTTTGCTATCGTAAGTGTAGGGCGTACTCCAATAACCTGCAGCATTTACATGAATTGAAATAACTTGAAAACCTGGACGATCTGGTACGTCAATGTATTCTACAGGCAGGTATATCAATGGTTCCAATTTTGATATTGCTCTGGCAATCTCCTTCCTTGTGTTATCGGTCACTTCCTGACCAAGAATCTTCAGTGTTGTCGGTGCAATGCCGAAGAACAGCCAACCGCCTGCAGTATTGAGGAAAGCACAAACAGAGCGCATGCCATCCTTCAACTCACCCGTTGTCTTTTTCAGTTCTAACGTGCGAGGCTCGTCGCCATGTATCAATGCTTGTATGTCTTCTATTGTCATACGGATCAAATGTTTAAAATCCTGGCACAAAGGTACTACTTTTTCTTTGAAAAAAAGCCTTTTTAGAGCAATATTCCGTGAAAAACAAGAAAAATAATGCCTATTAACCCAATTACACTAGTGTCCACTAAAAATGGACGAGTAAAAAAATTAAATAAATTAGGTTCACTTGAACCGCTTCGGTCTTTGTCATTTTTGAATATAGTTTTGTCGAAGAGATCTCTAAGATGCGTTGTGTCAGTGAGTGACATGCTGAGGATTTGCAGCACCTCATAAGTGCTTCTATCCAGTCGCATATCATGCTGCACAATGGCAACGAGGCAGTAGCCGAGATTCACAAGACCTTCTGCTCAGAGATGATGTTCGCCACACAGTATGGTAAGGAGGAGCGTGACGCTCGTGTTAACGCAGCCATCAGAAAGGATCTTGGTTACATGAACTACGTGCTCAACCACAATCAGTACAAGAAGTATGTGATGTTGCTGAACGTAACGATGAACAATCGTGGTTTGAAGTAATGAGAGAGAACAGAAGCGTTTAATAACCAGAGCCGCAGATCTT
>CAJONQ010000046.1 GCA_905235835.1 uncultured Prevotella sp. | reverse complement strand
CATATAAGAAACTCTCATGTTGAACGAACTAAGAGTTAAAACAAGCGAATGCTTTGGTTATCTCAGAATTTTGTTATACCTTTGCACCCGATGATGAGTTATAAAAACGGCTGGTGGCTTGTCATCGAATGTTCTTTGATGCAAGTTATAGCAGATTAAAGAATTTAGAACGGTCTCTATATCGTAACCCAAAAATTTCTCAATCCTCTGCATCGCCTTTATACAAAGAAATCCTGCAATTTCTTCCAAAGTTATGAAAAAATGCGTACCTTTGCACCGCTTTACTTCAAAATAATATGTATAAACCAAATTTCAATCAGCGCAAAGCACTCCGCTTCCATCATTTCACAAGGAAGGGATGGGCACTCTTTGCCTGTTTGGGACGTGTGGTAACCATCAGTGTGCTGAGCGTGGCGACACTGACTTCAGCAAGTGCCGCCATCGATGACAAAGGCACGACAGAGGTTGTTACCACTAACGATGACCAGACAGACAAAGAAGCGACCTTGGATGACGTGGAGGTCACCGGGTCACGCGCACCGCTTGCATTAGGGCAAGCAGCGAGAATGGTCACTGTACTGAGCCGCGACGAGATTCAAGCGGCGCCAGTACAAAGTATTAACGATTTGCTGAAATACGCCGTAGGCGTGGATGTCCGTCAACGAGGACCGATTGGTGCACAGACGGATATCAGTATCCGAGGGGGGACGAGTGAGCAGATTACCATCCTGCTCAACGGCATTAATATCTGTGATCCGCAGACGGGTCATAATGCCTTCGATTTCCCATGCGACATCTCGGACATCGAGCGTATTGAGGTATTAGAGGGTCCTGCCGGTCGTGTCTATGGCACCTCCTCCCTGATGGGAGCCATCAACATCGTCACCAGACAGTTTGACAAGAGCAGTGCCGAGGTACACTTAGAGGGCGGTTCCTTCGGTTACCTGTCTGCAGGAGGACGAGTCAGTCTCAAACCACAACTGTCACCTCTCACCTCTCAACTCTCCGCCTCCTACACCCGTGCTGACGGTTACAGTCGTTCGAAGGCTGGTAGTCTGAACAGTGACTACAGTGGCGGCAAGGTGTTCTACCAAGGTAAATATGCTCTCACCTCTCACCACTCACCACTCACCTCTATGATTTTCTGGCACGCAGGACTGTCGATGAAAGGTTTCGGCTCCAACACCTTCTACAGTGCGAAGTTCGACGAGCAGTTTGAGAAGACCGTCAAACTCAACACGGCACTACAGGGAGAAATCACTGCAGGTAACTGGCATTTCCGTCCTGCTATCTATTGGAATCGCAACCACGACCGTTTCGAGTTGATACGTGGCTCAGAGGAGAAAGTGCCTTTCAACTATCATCGCACAGATGTCTTTGGTGTCAACCTGAACAGTTATTTCGACTGGTTGTTGGGACGCACTGCCTTTGGTGCTGAGTTCCGCAACGAGGATATTGTCAGCACGAATCTCGGGGAGTCTCTGTCTGAGCCGTTCAGCCATTATAAGGTTGGACTGAACCGCTCGAACCTCTCCTTCCACTTGGAGCATAATGTTTTGCTACAACGTTTCACCCTCTCTGCTGGTTTCATCGCTGTGAAGAACACATGGAACGAGATGCCGTTTAAGGTTTATCCCGGTGTCGATGTCAGTTATCGCATCGGCACCAACTGGAAGATCTATGCTTCCTACAACTCCTCCCTGCGCATGCCGTCGTTCACGGAACTCTATTATAGCGTGGGAGGTCATCAGGCTGACAAGCATCTGAGACCAGAGGAGTTACACGCTTTAGAGGGAGGTGTCAAATTCCAATCAAACGTCTTCAACATGTCGGCAAGTGTCTTCCATCATCATGCCCGTAATATGATTGACTGGGTGATGGACACTCGTGAGACGGATCCTGTCTGGCAGAGTGTCAACCATACGAAGGTGAACACCATCGGCTTCGAGACGAATGCCACGCTAACCGCTAACCGCTACACGCTGAACCTCGCCTATTGCTATCTGCATCAAGACAAGGACGTGGAGGAGTATCTGCAGTCGCAATATTCGTTGGAGTATCTGCGGCATAAGCTGACGGCATCGCTGTTGCTCCATGTGATCAAGCATCTTGACCTTCAGGTGAAGTATCGCTTCCAAGACCGCATGGGGTCATATACGACGGTTGACGGAGAGGTATGCGACTATCACCCCTACTCCGTGGTGGACATGCGGTTGAGTTGGAACGCAGACACCTACTCTGTCTATCTGGAAGGCAATAACCTGACCAGCAAACGGTATGTGGATTATGGTAATGTGCCACAAGCCGGATGCTGGATGATGGCAGGAATGAAAGTTCATTTCTCTCTTTAATAAATCAGGCTCGGATTCACTATCAAATCCGAGCCTGATGCTTTATGACAAGCAGAAGTCAAGGTCTTTGGTTATCTGCTCTTTATCTAAGTGCTGACCGATGAACACGAGTTTCTGCATACGGTCACCATACTGGTCGTCCCAGTCGCGACGCAGTTTCTCGTCACGTGCCATCATCATCTCCAACTCGTCCTTCGGCATGGTGGCATACCACTGTCCTACGTTGCGCAGCGACACCTGATGACCTGCCTGCTCGAAGACATAGCAGATGTCCTCCTCGCCCTTGAAATAACAGATACCCTTGGCACGGATAATACTCTTATGCCACTTACGAGCCACGAATTCGTCAAACAACCCGAGGTTGAAGGGGCGACGGGCATAGTAGACAAAGGTACCGATACCGTATTCCTCAGCCTCCCCCTCGTCGTGGTGGTGATGATGGTGGTGCCCATGCTCATGATGATGCTCGTGCTCGTCATCATCATCGTCGTCATCATCGTCATGATGGTGATGATGCTCATGCTCTTCCTCCTCGTCATGGTCACCCTCTAATTCACGAATCCATGCGGCAGAAGTGGCAACCTCCTCGAAATTGAATTTCTCTGTGTGGATAATCCGCTCCAGGTCCACATCACCATAGTCACACTCGATGATCTCCGCCTTAGGCTGGATGGTGCGGATAATCTCCTTCACCTTGCCCAATTCCTCTTTCGATACCTCGGAGGCTTTATTGAGCAGGATGATATTACAGAACTCGATCTGCTGGATGACGAGGTTCTCAATATCCTCCTCGTCGATATTCTGACGCAACAGGTCATTGCCACCCTCGAACTCATCACGCATCCTGAGGGCATCGACCACCGTCACGATACAATCCAACTGTAGATAACCGTCCTTCACATACTCAGGACCCAAGGAAGGAATACTGCATATCGTCTGGGCGATAGGTCCTGGCTCGCAGATACCACTTGCCTCGATGACGATATAGTCGAAGCGGTGCATCTTGGTGATGTCACGCAACTGCTCCACCAAGTCCATCTTCAAGGTACAGCAGATACATCCGTTCTGGAGTGCCACCAGTGAGTCGTCCTTCTGTCCTACCACACCACCCTTCTCTATCAGGTCGGCATCGATATTCACCTCACCGATGTCATTGACGATGACCGCGAACTTAATACCTTTCTTATTTTGCAGAATCCTGTTCAGCAATGTCGTTTTGCCGCTACCCAGATATCCTGTCAGCAGCAGCACGGGAATGTTTTGTATGTCCATCATCTTCGTTAGTTTATTTCTTTTCGGCTGCGAAGTTACGCATTTTTCTTTGAATTTTGCCAACTCTGCCTTGCATTATTAAAAATAGTACGTAAAAAAGACTTAAATTATCAACTATCAACTAACAACTATCAACTAAAATTACTATCTTTGCGTTCGATATTCGAAACTCAATATTAATTAAATAACACAAAGTATTATGACTATCAATGAAATGAACTTTGCCGGTAAGAAGGCAATCGTACGTGTAGACTTCAACGTACCCCTGGACGAGAATGGTAAGATTACTGACGACACCCGTATCCGCGGTGCCCTTCCTACCTTAAAGAAGATTCTTGCTGATGGTGGTGCTACTATCATTATGAGCCACATGGGCAAGCCCAAAGGAAAGGTTGATTTGAAGAAGTCACTGGGTCAGATCCGCGAGGCTGTCGAGAAGGCACTGGGTGTACCCGTTGCTTTCGCTCCTGACTGCGCTAAGGCTCAGGATGCCGCTGCAGCCCTGAAGATGGGTGAGGCACTGTTGCTGGAGAACCTCCGTTTCTATCCTGAGGAGGAAGGCAAGCCCGTTGGCGTGGAGAAGGGTACTCCCGAGTACGACGAGGCAAAGAAGGCTATGAAGGCTTCTCAGAAGGAGTTCGCCAAGACACTGGCTTCTTATGCTGACTGCTATGTGATGGACGCCTTCGGTACTGCTCACCGTAAGCACGCCTCTACCGCTGTCATCGCTGACTATTTCGATGCTGACAACAAGATGCTGGGTCTGCTGATGGAGAAAGAGGTAAAGGCTGTTGATGCTGTCCTCTCTGACATCAAGCGTCCGTTCGTTGCCATCATGGGTGGCTCTAAGGTATCTTCTAAGATTGGTATCATCGAGAACCTGCTCGGTAAGGTTGATAAGCTCATCCTCTGCGGTGGTATGACATATACCTTCGCAAAGGCTCACAATGGTGAGATCGGTGACTCTATCGTAGAGCTTGACAAGCTGGATGTCGCTCTTGGTGTGGAGGAACTCGCTAAGAAGAACGGCGTAGAGCTTGTTCTGGGCAGCGACTGTACAGCAACTAACGGTCTCGACTTCGGTACGATGACTGTTAAGCCTGGTTCTGAGATTATCAATTGCCCAGCCAACAAGGTTCCTGCAGGTTTCGAGGGTGTTGACGCTGGTCCAGAGAGTCAGCAGGCATTCGCCGATGCTATCAAGGGTGCCAAGACCATTCTGTGGAACGGTCCTGCCGGTGTCTTCGAGTGTGACGACTTCACTGCCGGTAGCCGTGCTATCGGTGAGGCTATCGCCAAGGCTACCGCTGAGGGTGCTTTCTCTCTGATTGGTGGTGGTGACTCTGTTGCCTGCGTTAACAAGTTCGGTCTCGCTGACCAGGTTAGTTACATCTCTACTGGTGGTGGTGCCCTGCTTGAGGCTATCGAGGGTAAGGTACTCCCAGGTGTTGCTGCTATCAAGGGCGAGTAACGAAATTAAACGTTTACGTATAAAAAATCCCGATAGGCTTGTACAGCGTATCGGGATTTTGTTTATCTTTGCACCAACAAACAATTTAAAAACAATCGAATATGAAGAAAAAATTCGTTATTGGAGACCGTACGAAGGATGAGTACATCTCCGTTCTCGACATCGAGAAGAAGAAGTTAGAGTTTACCAACCATATTGGCTCTGCCAAGGAGTTCATGGGCTTTGAGGAAACCAAGGCTACACTGAAAAAGTTACAAGACGAGACAGGTGGCTACCTGGAGGACCTGCAGGTATATATTAAGGACGAGGATGGCAAGGCTCACCGTCCTGACGAGCGTGACATGATGCCTTTGTAATCAAACATACAATAAATAAAAAATCCCCAGCCAAACGGTTGGGGATTTTTATGATTGTCAGGTTGCGGATTAATCCTCTTCCTTCATCTCTGCCTCATGCTCCTTAATGAGCTGCTGCTGGATATCGTTCGGAACAAGCTCGTAACTGCTGAAGCTGGTTGTGAACGAAGCACGACCGCCAGTCAGAGAGCTAAGGGCGATACTGTAGCTGGCAAGCTCCTTCAAAGGAATCTTTGCAGTCAGCTTCTGATAACCAGACTCACTGTCCATACCCATGATGATAGCACGACGACCCTGCAGATCACTCATCACATCACCCATATAGTCAGCAGGAACAAGTACCTCCAGATCGTAGATAGGCTCCAACACCTTTGGACCTGCCTCCTTGAAGGCTGCGGAGAAGGCATTACGTGCGGCAAGCATGAATGACAACTCGTTAGAGTCTACCGGGTGCATCTTACCATCATAAACGATGACACGAACGTCACGGGCATAAGAACCGGTCAATGGTCCCTGCTCCATACGCTCCATCACACCTTTCAGGATAGCAGGCATAAAGCGCATATCGATAGCACCACCCACTACAGAGTTGATGAATACGAGCTTACCACCCCACTCCAGGTCTTTCTCTTCCTTAGACTTGATGTTCATCTTGAACTCCTGTCCATTGATGGTGAATGAGGTTGGGTCAGGCATACCGTCGGTATAAGGCTCCACAATCAGGTGTACCTCACCAAACTGTCCGGCACCACCTGACTGTTTCTTATGACGATAGTCGGCACGTGCCATCTTCGTGATGGTCTCACGATATGGAATCTTCGGCTCCTGATACTCAATCTGAATCTTCTCATTATTCTCCATACGCCACTTCAAGGTACGTAGGTGGAACTCACCCTGACCATGAACGATAATCTGGCGCAACTCCTTAGACTGCTCAACCACCCAAGTAGGATCCTCCTGGCGCATGCGCTGCAGAGCTGCCATCATCTTCTCGGTCTCTGCCTCGTTGACTGCCTTGATAGCACGAGAGAACTTAGAGTTAGGATATTTGATGAAATCGAACTTATTCTCGACATCCTTTCCATTCAAAGTATTACCCGTCTTCACATCCTTCAGCTTCACGGTACAACCGATATCACCTGCAACGAGCTGGTCTACCTGAATACGGTTAGCACCTGCGCAAGCATACAAAGTACCGATACGCTCCTTAGAGCCACGGTCAGCATTGGTCAGGTCGTCACCACTCTTCACGACACCACTCATCACCTTGAAATACTGTACCTCACCAATATGAGGCTCAACACCAGTCTTGAAGAAATACAAAGAGGTGGGAGCACTGGCATCAGCAGGAACCTCCTTACCTGCAGCATTCTTGACAACAGGCATCTCACTAACGAAAGGTACGACATTACCCAAGAACTCCATCAGACGGCGAACACCCATGTCCTTACCTGCACAAACGCAGAAGACAGGGTAGATAGAACGTGTTACCAGTCCTTTACGGATACCTTCACGCATCTCGTCCTCTGTCAGGTCCTCACTCTCGAAGAACTTCTCCATCAGCGTATCGTCACCGGCAGCGGCAGCCTCCACGAGGGCAGCCTTCATCTCCTTTGCCTTGTCAAGCTGGTCGGCTGGGATATCCTCGATGATTGGAGCACCACCTTCGGGCTTCCATGAGTATTTCTTCATCAGCAGCACGTCGATGACACTGTTGAAACCAGGACCTGTGGCGATAGGATACTGCACGGGAACACAGTTATTACCATAGACCTCACGCAACTGGTTCAGAATCTGGTCAAAGTCGCAGTTGTCACGGTCGAGCTGGTTAACGAGGAAGATAACAGGCTTCTTCAACTTCTCTGTATTACGGAAAGCATTCATCGTACCCACCTCAGGTCCATACTGTCCATTAATGAGCAGCACAGCCTGATCGGTCACGTTCAGGGCAGTAATAGCACCACCGACAAAGTCATCCGATCCCGGGCAGTCGATGATGTTCAACTTCTTGTTATTCCACTCTACATGAAAAACAGTAGAGAACACCGAGTAGCCATATTCCTGTTCAACAGGGAAGTAATCGCTCATGGTGTTCTTACCCTCTACGGTACCGCGGCGCTTGATGATGCCAGCTTCGTAGACCATTGCTTCGGCAAGAGTAGTCTTGCCGCTACCCGCACTGCCAAGCAGCGCGATGTTTTTGATTTCGTTTGTTTGATAAACTTTCATATCGGTTATGTTTTAGGTTTAAATTTCGATAAGCGACGCTAAAGTTATACATTTTCATGCGAAAAACCTAAAAATACTTTCAAATATTAAACTTTATTAGTATTTTTCCTTAACTTTGCATGCATGATGGCAGGTCTTTATATCCATATTCCCTTCTGTGCAAGCCGCTGTATCTACTGCGGTTTCTATTCCACAACCGCCCTACAACAGCGACAACGGTATGTGGATGCAGTATGTAAAGAGATGGAGATGCGACGTTGCGATGATACCATCAACACCATCTACATAGGCGGAGGTACTCCAAGTCAACTGACCACAGACCAACTACATCAACTCTCCTTTAATATAGATAAGGTGTATGGATCTGCCGACCGTGAGTTCACCATCGAGGTAAACCCCGACGATGTCACGCCTGAGTATGCTGCGACCCTGTCGCAGCTCGGCATTAACAGAGTCAGCATGGGTGCCCAGACCTTCGATGACGACCGTCTGCGCTTTCTTCATCGCCGTCATTCGGCAGCCCAAGTCCCCCTTGCCGTCCAACGGCTTCGTGACGCTGGCATCCATAACATCAGTGTCGATCTGATGTACGGTTTTCCCAACGAGACACTTGGTGACTGGGAACACGACATCGATGCTGCCCTCAGTCTGCAGGTGGAACATCTCTCCGCCTACTGCCTGATGGTAGAGGAAGGCACACCGCTCTACCGCATGGGCATCGAGCCTTGCGATGAGGAGTTAGAACGCCAAATGTATGAACTGCTGATTGACAAGTTAACGGCTGCAGGCTATGAGCACTACGAGATATCCAACTTCGCCTTGCCAGGTTTCCGTTCCCTTCATAACAGCAATTATTGGAAAGACATCCCTTATATCGGACTGGGAGCCGCCGCCCATTCCTATGACGGAAAGAGCCGCAGTTGGAACATGGCGGACATCCATGCCTATATGGAGGCAATAGAAAAAGGGGAACGCCCCTATGAGGAAGAGGTCATTGACGAGGACACTCACTATAACGACCGCATCACCGTGGCATTCCGCACCTGTGAGGGACTGGACCTCGCCACCCTCTCCGACAAGTATCGCACCTATTGCGAGCAAGAGGCGCAACGGTATATCCACCAAGGACTACTGAGACGGGAAGGTTCCCGTCTGGTACTGACCCGCAAAGGTATCTTCGTCAGCAACGACATCATGAGTTCACTAATATTTGTATAAGATATGAGAAAAATCATTCTATTGACAATGGCAACATTAGTAACCGCATCAACATCGTCACAAGTCATCCAATATCCTAAAGCCGATAAAGACGGTACTGTCGACAACTATTTCGGCACACAGGTCGCCGACCCTTATCGCTGGCTGGAGGATGACACCAGTGCCAAGACGGCGGCATGGGTAGAGGCGGAGAACAAGGTCACCAACGACTATCTGAGCAAGATTCCCTTCCGCCAGAAACTGCTCAAGCGGCTCACGGAAGTATCGAATTACGAGAAACTATCTGCACCTATAAAGCATCATGGGAAATGGTACTTTTATAAGAATGATGGTCTGCAGAACCAGTATGTATTGTATGTGATGGACCAGTTGGGAGGAGAGCCACGTGTCTTCTTAGACCCAAATAAGTTAAGTACCGACGGTACTGTGGCTCTCAAAGGTGTATACTTCTCACACAACGGGAGATATGCCGCCTATTCCGTCTCTCGCTCTGGTAGCGACTGGCAGGAGTTCTATGTCATCGACCTCACCACAGGACAACTGACTGATGACCATATCGAATGGGCGAAGTTCTCTGGTGCGGCATGGCAGGGCGACGGCTTTTACTATAGTGCCTATGATGCGCCCACAAAGGGAAAAGAGTTCTCTAATGTCAATGCGGGACATAAAATATACTATCATAAGATAGGGACACCACAAACAGACGATATGTTGTTCTATCAGAATGCTGCTTATCCCATGCGGTTCTATACCGTATCTGTTAATGATGAGGAGACCATGATGTTTCTCTATGAGGATGGTGCTGAGGCAGGAAACCATCTCTATGTGAGGGACCTGCGTGTACCTAACTCACAGTTTACGCAGATGACTGCAGACATGGGATACCGTTATACTCCTATCTATACGGAAGGTGATAAAATCTTCCTCTTTACCAACTATGGAGCTCCCAAGAATCATATTATGACGGCAGATATCCACCATCCTGGAGTCAATGATTGGAAGGAACTGATTGCAGAGCAACAGGACGTACTCGGTGATGTGGATGTCATTAATCGCAAAATGATTCTTACCTATAGTAAGGATGCCTCCGACCATGCCTACGTTTACGGTCTCGATGGAAAACAACTACGCGAGGTTACCCTCCCCTCTGTAGGCAGCGTCGGCTTTACAGGTGAAGAGAAGGAGCCAGAGTGTTTCTATACCTTTACATCCTTCACAGTTCCTGGCACTATCTACCGTTACGATATGGAGACTGGAGAGAGTACGCTCTATGCGAAGCCCAGCGTAAAATTCCGCCAGGACGACTTCACCAGTGAACAAGTGTTCTTCCAGAGCAAAGACGGCACGCGTATTCCCATGTTCCTTACGTATAAAAAAGGACTGAAACGCAATGGTAAGAATCCTGTCTACCTCTATGGCTATGGTGGGTTTAACATCGCCATCACTCCCAGTTTCTCCGCCAACCGTATTCCGTTCTTGGAGAATGGCGGTATCTACGCTCAGGTCACCTTACGTGGTGGCAGTGAGTATGGTGAGGAGTGGCACCAGGCGGGTACGAAGATGCAAAAGCAGAATGTCTTCGACGACTTCATCGGTGCCGCAGAGTGGCTCATCAAGGAACAATACACCAACAAAGACAAGATTGCCATTGTTGGCGGCTCTAATGGAGGATTGCTGGTGGGAGCCTGCATGACGCAGCGTCCCGACCTCTTCCGTGTTGCTATCCCACAGGTAGGTGTCATGGATATGCTGCGTTATCATAAGTTCACCATTGGTTGGAACTGGGCTCCTGACTATGGTACCAGTGAGGACTCCAAGGAGATGTTCGAGTATCTGCGTGGTTATTCCCCACTCCACAACCTTAAACCCGGCACCTCCTACCCTGCCACCCTCGTCACCACTGCCGACCATGACGACCGTGTAGTACCAGCCCACTCGTTCAAGTTTGCTGCCACCTTGCAGGAGTGCAATGCCGGTCCTAACCCCACTCTCATCCGTATCGACACCAAGGCGGGTCACGGTGGTGGCAAGCCTCTGGCAAAAGTATTGGAGGAGCAGGCAGATATCTACGGTTTCATCATGCAGAACGTGGGAATGAAGTGGAAATAAAAAAAAGAAGGTGGTTACTTGACCACCTTCTTACCTTATTTATATATAGTCACTTATTAAGATATGCCCGTCCCTTGTATATCACTAATCCTCGGTACGACTTGTCGACCTGCCTGCCCTGCAAGTTGTAGACGGGAGCATCGACGTCGTACATGGTGGCGGGAGTAGCCTCGCGATGACCGTCGGCACCGATGGTCTCGATGGCGGTATCGACGCCGACGATCTTCTGCAGTCCCTTCAGGCAGTTGATTTTGCCGTAGCCTGCCTGCACTTTATTCTTCGACGGAATCTTGTCCGTTTTGGTAGTCCAGTCGTCGTTGTCGCTGGTTGCCTTGATGATGTCGATGATCTCGTTGACGGTCAGGTTGGGATTGGCTTGCATCCAGAGGGCGATGATGCCGGTGGTGACCGGCGCGGACATCGACGTTCCCTGGGCGAGGAGATACCAGTTCTTTCGACCGAACTTCTCGACCGATGGAAAGAGCGTGTATAATTCTTTACCGGCGAGTGGCTCGCCGGGCTGCTCCTTCTGGAAGAGCTCCTTGTCGTAGTTGCTGGCTCCCGATACGATTCCCTGGCCGGGTGCCACCACGACGGGGCACTTGACACTGTTGTCGGCTATGCCGTAGCTGGAAAAGTCGGAAATCTCGCCCACCTCCTGGTTCGTTCCGGTGATGCGTGATGGGGGATAGTAGCTCTGGTCATTCTTGTAGTTCTTCCACTGGTCCTTGGTGATGTACGAGCCGACGCTGATGACGTAGGGGTTGCAGACTTCAGTGGAGAAAGCGAAGTCGCCGTTACCCTTCACATATCCGAGCTTCGTGAAGTCCTTATATCCCGCCCAATTGGGTGCATCGAAACATAACTCATCATTGTTTTCGCCGTCGCAAATCAGATTGACGGTCTGTCCGGCGTGACCGGGCTTGACGACGAGCACGAGACGGTAGTTTGCATTTGCCATCTTGTAGTCCAGGTTGAGGCCACGGAATACCGTGGTTTCTTTTTTCAGGTTAGTCCCTGTCTGCTTGGATACCACAATCTCGTCAACGTCCTCGGTGATTAATTTCCCGTCCTCGTACATGTTGTTTTTCATCGTTATGAAGTTTCCGGTAGTCATGTCCACCAGTTTCAGCTTGGCGGAGAAGTCCTGATAGTCGGTGGCATAGAAGTAACAGTTCGCATCGTATTTCGCACCCTCCTGGGGGTCGGTCGACTTGACGCCCAGCACGGTCTTCAGCTCCTCGTCAGCAGAGTTGAAGGTATGGATAATCGACTGTTGGTTGGAAGCGTCGTTGCCGGCACTGATGACGACAGCGCGCCCCTTAGCGGTGCCCTTCTGGGTCAGTTCCTCGACGGCAATGGCTGTAGCGTCGCTGCCGTCATGCAGTCCCAGTACGCTGCCCAGGCTGATGTTGACGACGGCGGGCATGTTCTTGCTAGTGGCATAATCGAATATCCGCTTTATGCAGTCATTGATATTGCTGCCGCCAGAGTTCTTGCCCAGTCCGCACAGTATGATCTCCGACTCGGGAGCCATGCCCTGATAGCCGTTGCCCAGGGCAGAGCCGCTTACGGTGGACGAGGTATGGGTGCCGTGCGAATCGAAATCGTCGGTGGTCATTTGCTTGATTTTGGCGGGATCGTCCACCTCCACTATCTTCTTCGCCGCCTGGTCGTAACAGATGACTTTCACCACTCGCAACTTGCCATCCGCATCGCTGAAGGCGGCATGGTTATAGTCGATGCCTATGTCGATGATGCCCGTCACCACGCCCTTGCCAGTGTATGCCTTGGGCAGTTTCTGGGCTTTGGCGGCCGCCTCGGTGTTCACTTGCTCGACGCTGGTAGCCTTGCGCGCCGCGTCGTTCCTGGGGCGCTTGATTTCGTCGGGCATCACGTAGTTGAACTGCTCCACCTGCTCCAGCAACTGTAGTTTATCGGCTGGTATGCGCATCGTCACCAGTCTGCCCAGCACGCTCACCACCTCGATGCCCATCTGCTGCAATTGCTCGGTGGGGCACTCGTCGCCCTCGTTCATCACGCCAATGACCGACATCCACTGCAGCGTGCCGTCGGCATTGAAACTAACGAAAAAACGTTTTTTAACAGCGGTAGTGTCTATTGCTTTTCTACCTTGCGCACGGTGCAGAACAGATTGCTCGGCGAGTTGTGTCAGCCGTGAGTCGATTTTCTGCGCCAGGGTCTCGCCTGCCGTCAGCAGCAAGAACAATAATGCAAATAAAGTCTTCTTCATCTTCCTAAAAATAAATATGTATAACTTCTGCCGGCAAAAGTACAAAAAATTTCAAACATACACAAGAAACTTCCCACTTTTTAGAATATGCCTGCGTTGATTCCATTCCACAAAACAACAAATCCCCAACCGACGATGGCAGTTGGGGATTTGTGTTATAAGGGAGAAGTAACTTACTGCTCGTCGAGCAGGATCTTCATCATCTCAACGGCTGCCTTAGCCACTGAGGTACCAGGACCGAAGATGGCGGCGACACCAGCCTTGTAGAGGAAGTCGTAGTCTTGGGCTGGGATGACACCACCGGCAATCACCATGATATCCTCACGACCCAGTTTCTTCAGCTCCTCGATGAGCTGGGGAATCAGCGTCTTGTGACCTGCGGCAAGCGAGGATGCACCCACTGCGTGGACGTCGTTCTCAACAGCCTCACGGGCAGCCTCGGCAGGAGTCTGGAACAACGGTCCCATATCCACGTCAAAACCACAGTCAGCATAACCTGTTGCCACTACCTTCGCACCACGGTCGTGACCGTCCTGTCCCATCTTGGCAATGAAGATACGGGGGCGACGACCTTCCTTCTTCGCGAACTCATCGGTCAGCTTACAAGCCAACTCGAAGTCGCTGTCATTCTTTGACTCTGAACTATACACACCTGAAATCGTTCTGATTACTGCTTTATAACGACCCACGATCTCCTCGCAGGCATCTGAAATCTCACCAAGGGTACAACGCAACTGGGCTGCCTTCACGGCAAGGTCAAGCAGGTTGTTCTCACTCTTCTTACCCTCCTGGAAATCACGCACACAGTCTGTGATTGCCTTCAGGGCTGCCTGACAGGCTGCCTCATCACGAGAACCACGAACCTGTGCGAGGCTCTCCTCCTGCTGCTTACGCACAGCAGTATTGTCGACCTCAAGGATGTCGATAGGATCCTCATGCTCCAGACGGTACTTATTGGTACCTACGATAGTCTGTACACCAGAGTCGATACGAGCCTGACGTGCCGCAGCCTCCTCGATACGCATCTTAGGAAGCCCTGTCTCGATAGCCTTTGCCATACCACCCAGTTTCTCAATCTCCTGGATATGCTCCCAAGCCTTATGAACCAACTCATTGGTCAGTGTCTCCACATAGTAAGAACCAGCCCATGGGTCGATCTGCTTGCAGACCTTCGTCTCGTTCTGGATGTAAATCTGTGTGTTACGGGCAATACGAGCGGAGAAGTCGGTCGGCAGGGCGATAGCCTCATCAAGGGCGTTGGTATGCAGTGACTGAGTATGTCCCAGTACGGCAGCCATTGCCTCGATACAGGTACGACCTACGTTATTGAATGGATCCTGCTCGGTGAGTGACCAACCAGAAGTCTGGGAGTGGGTACGCAAAGCGAGTGACTTCGGGTTCTTGGCACCAAAGCTCTTCACGATCTTCGCCCACAACAGACGACCAGCACGCATCTTGGCAATCTCCATGAAGTGGTTCATACCGATTGCCCAGAAGAAGGACAGACGGGGAGCAAAGGCATCCACATCGATACCGGCATTCACACCAGTACGCAGATAGTCCATACCGTCGGCAAGCGTATAGGCAAGCTCGATATCAGCGGTGGCACCAGCCTCCTGCATGTGGTAGCCGGAGATAGAGATACTATTGAACTTAGGCATCTTCTGGGAGGTGTACTCGAAGATATCAGCGATAATCTTCATCGAGAATGCAGGGGGATAGATATAGGTGTTACGTACCATGAACTCCTTCAGGATATCGTTCTGGATAGTACCAGCCATCTCCTCCAACTGAGCGCCCTGCTCCAGACCTGCCACGATATAGAAGGCAAGGATAGGCAATACGGCACCGTTCATCGTCATGGAGACAGACATCTTGTTCAAGGGGATTCCCGAGAACAGTACCTTCATATTCTCCTCGTTACAGATACTTACACCAGCTTTACCGACATCACCAACCACACGGGCATTGTCGGGGTCATAACCACGGTGTGTAGGAAGGTCGAAAGCGACAGACAGTCCTTTCTGACCAGAGGCAAGGTTACGACGATAGAACGCATTCGACTCCTCAGCGGTAGAGAATCCGGCATACTGACGGATGGTCCACGGACGGAACGGATACATCATAGAGTACGGACCACGGAGATAGGGAGGAATACCTGCTGTGAAGTCGAGGTGTTCCATATCCTCCAAGTCCTCTTTCGTATATACAGGACGAACCTCGATATGCTCTGGTGTCTTCCAGTCGGCAACGATGTTATTGTCCTTCACCCACTTGGCACCGTCTTGAGCCTTGATGCCGTCGTAGATATTTACTTTACTAAAATCTTTTCTCATAATCGTTATTGTTGTTTTGTACGCAAAGACGCTAAGACTCAAAGTTATTCTCTGACAAGTTTTATTCCTGTATATTCAGAGAATCCATTAACCTTCCTTTTTATACCGTCTCGCGAAACAGGAACATTAAAATTGATAAGCAGACCTAAACGAAGATTCGCAAGTTTCAGATAAGTCACCAATTGAATCTCATTGACAGGTTTAAGCACCTCCACTGATTTTAGTTCAACTACTAACGAATCATCAACTAACATATCAATACGAAACACTTTCTCGGTCTTCCTTCCCTTATAATACAAGGGCAGGTCTACCTGTGTATCGACTTTCACGCCTTGCGACTGCAGCTCCATCTTAAGACACTCCTCATAAGCAGACTCCAAAAGACCTGGACCTAACTCCCGATGAACCTCTATTGCAGCACCGATAACGACATTGCTCAATTTGTTCAGTCTGTGGAATTCTTCTTGGCTCCCCATAAATCTTAGTGTCTTTGCGTCTTCGCGTACTAAAAATTATATACCTAACTTAGCATTATACTCCTTGAGAGTCTCAAGCACATTACATCTCACATGGATAAAGTTCTCGATGCCGGCAGCCTTCAGGTCCTCCATGCAAGCAGGAGCACCAGCCACCACGAACATCGCACGACCGTTCAGGTACTTGAAGGCTGGTATAGCATACTCTGCATACTCGTCATCAGAAGAGCAGATAACGACGATGTCGGCATTTGCCTTCAACGCAGCGTCAACACCCTCCTCTACCGTCTTGAAGCCGAGGTTGTCAATCACCTTATAGCCGGCACAGGCAAGGAAGTTACAAGAGAACTGGGCACGAGCCTGACGCATGGCAAGATTACCGATGGTCAGCATAAATGCTGTGGGCACCTTCGTCTCCTCAGTATGAATGCGGAGGTCCTCGAAGTCAGCGGCAAGACGCGTGGTCTCCAATGCTTTGAAGGGAGCCTCGCAGTTGTGGTCTGTTGCTGTGGCACAACAACCGGCAGCGCTGAGCGCACGCTTACCCTCACTCTTCTCGGTGAAGTTCGGGAACTGATTAGTACCGAGGATGAACTCCTTACGCTTGGCTGCATCACCATGACGCTTCACGTTGGTAGCATTGATATCATCCTGTACGATACCCTTCTTGACAGCCTCTAAGAATCCACCCTCATCCTCCATCTTGAGGAAGATCTTCCAAGCCTCCTGGGCAAGGGCATCTGTCAGGTGCTCAATATAATAAGAACCAGCGGATGGGTCAACGATACGATCGAAATGACTCTCCTCCTTGATCAGCAACTGCTGGTTGCGGGCGATACGCTCACTGAAGTCCGTCGCCTTCTCGTATGGAGCGTCGAACGGAGTAACCACCATCGAGTGGATACCACCCAGTGCGGCAGACATTGCCTCTGTCTGAGAGCGGAGCAGGTTGACATAAGAGTCAAAGACCGTCTGGTTATAGGTTGATGTGCTGGCATTGATAATCATCTTGCAAGCACAGTCGCACTTCGGCTCATATTGCTTTACAATCTGAGCCCACAACAGACGGGCGGCACGGAACTTGGCGATCTCCATGAAGTAGTTCTCGGAGATACCCATATAGAACTTGATGCTCTTGGCGGCAAGGTCGACATCCACACCAGCGTCTACCAGCTGCTGCAGGTACTCATTACCCCAGCTGAGGGCATAACCTAACTCCTGTACGATATAAGCGCCGGCATTGTTGAGGGTATCAGAGTGTACCATTACACAACGCAGGTTGGGATAGTCCTTCAAGGTCTCCACAATCTTCGGCAGTTGAGCGAGCATCGGAGTGGTATCCTTACCCTTCTGTAACATCTTGTCGATAGGGTCGAAGCCGACACCACCCACAATTTTCTCCTTGTCATAGCCCATCTTCTCGAAATACTTCACGAGTATCTCGGCAAGTTCGACAGCATGACGGGGACAGGTGCGATAGCTGACCTCCACGATATCCAGACGGATATCCTTGAGCAAAGTCTCGATGAACTCTGGGCTTACCTTATCACCGCCGAAGCGGAAACCGATGGAGTCGATACCCTTGTTCAGAATGTCGAGCGCCTTCTTGTTTGCCTCAACGGGGTCATCCACCTTGATGTTCTGACGTACATACCACTCGTTGGAGTTCTTCTTGTTACCACGAACAAATGGGAACTCACCAGGCAGTGCGTCAGGTGTTTTCAGGTTCGCCAAGTCTTCTCGGCGATAGAAAGGCTGTACGTTAAAGCCTTCATTGGTTCTCCACACGAGTCGCTTCTGGAAGTCGGCACCTTTCAGGTCCACCTCAATCTTGTCCAACCACTCCTGAGTGGTGGGCGCCTGAAACTCGGTGAAGAGTTTCTCTTTGTTTGCCATAGTCTTATTATTTATTATATAAGTTGTTTTAAGTTCTGGACTGCAAAGATAACAACTTATTTCCGAATAGCCGAACTTTTTAATGATTATTTACTCTCTGAAATTGTAACTATATCGTAATACGTTTTATTTGGAGGCATGATAGGCTGTACCTTTGCAGAAAAAACCAAAAAGCATGGAAACGAATCAGAATTATGTGATGAAAGCATTACAACTACTCGGCTCATTAGGTCTGCTGATTTATGATTACTCCTTATTATTTAGCATCTTCCGTAATCTGATGGATAACGCCATCAACTATGCAGGAGAAGGTGGCACCATCGAGGTGGCTGTTGTAGAGCAACCCGACCTGTGGCAATTTACTTTCAAAGACAACGGTATTGGTATTCCCGCTGAGCACCTGCCCCGCATCTTTGAACGCTTCTATCGCATTGACAAAGGACGCAGTCGTGACATGGGTGGCACAGGACTGGGACTGTCTATTGTCAAGAACGCTATCCTGTTGCATGGCGGCAACATCACGGTACAACACCCTTCCGCTGGTGGACTTGCCTTTGAGTTCTCCATCAGGAAATAGGATGCGCTGTCAGAAAAGAGGCATCCTAAGCAGTTATAAGTGCCACTGTAATCAATCGTTACAAGCATCCTAATCAGTTGTCGACTCCAGTCGACAGACCTACTGACTCCATGTCAGCAACCATCAAACAATATGTCTGCTATGGCTTCCGAAATGTGAAAGAAATAAAAAGTAAGAGTTAAAGCGCAAAAAAAACTGCACAAAGATGCAAGCATTGCGCAATTTCTTCGTATCTTTGCAGGCTGAAAAAGAAAAGTGTTGTTATGGAATCATTGCAATGGTTAAAGGATTTGTTTACGACGACTGACTCTGTTGCCCATATAGCATTGCTATATGCGGTAGTCATCGCCGTAGGTGTATATTTAGGGAAAATCAAGTTCTGGGGCATCTCCTTAGGTGTCACTTTCGTGCTGTTCGCCGGTATTGTGGCAGGGCACATCGGCTTCACCGCCCCGCTCCCTATCCTGACATTCGTTCAGGACTTCGGACTCATCCTGTTCGTCTTTATGATCGGTATGCAGGTCGGTCCCGGTTTCTTCGAGAGTTTTGGTAAGGCAGGCATCAAGCTGAACGGGCTTGCCGCCATTGGTATCCTGCTGAATATCCTCGTGATGTTCGCCTGCTACTATATTTTCTTCGACACCTCCAACCCCATCAACCTGCCGATGATGGTAGGTACACTGTATGGTGCCGTCACCAACACCCCCGGTCTTGGTGCCGCCAACGAGGCTTTACAGGCTGTTTTCCCTAACGGTGCCCCACAGATCGCATCGGCATACGCTTGTGCTTATCCCCTTGGCGTGTTAGGTATCATCGGTGCTACTATATTAATAAGGTATATATGCAAGATTAAGCTGGAGGAGGAAGAGGAAGAGTTGATGGCAATGGATGAGACCAACGCCAACAAGAAGCCTTATAAGATGCACTTGGAGGTGACGAATAAATACCTGGAGGGCAAGACGCTGTTGCAGGTGCACGACTTCCTGAACCGTGACTTCGTTGTGTCTCGCCTCGTCCATGAAGGTGAGTTATGCATCCCGAACCGTGATACCATCTTCCATATCGGCGACCAGATGCTGATTGTCTGTGCAGAGGCAGACCAGGAGGCCATCATGGCTTTCATCGGTCCTAAGCTCGACATTGACTTCGAGCAGTCTGACCAGCCCTTGGTATCCAAGCGTATTCTGATTACCAACCCCAAGATCAACGGTAAGACACTTGCCTCCATGCACTTCTCAAGTGTACATGGTGTGAACGTGACCCGTCTTACCCGTCACGGCTTGGACCTCTTTGCCACCGCTTCCCTCCCCTTGCAGGTAGGTGACAAGATCATGGTGGTAGGTCCTGAGGACGCCGTCGACCGTCTCGCCAACAAGATGGGTAACTCCATCCGTCGCCTGAACGCTCCTAACATCGCCACCATCTTCGTGGGTATCATCTTAGGTATTATCTTCGGTTCCCTGCCCGTTGCCATCCCTGGCATGCCAGTGCCTTTGCGACTGGGTATCGCAGGCGGTCCGCTGATTATCGCCATCCTCATCGGTCGTTACGGCTATAAGATACACTTAGTCACCTATACGACGACTTCTGCCAATATGATGTTGCGAGAGATAGGACTGGTGCTGTTCCTTGCCAGTGTGGGTATCAAGGCTGGCGCCAACTTCTTCGAGACGGTAGTAGATGGTGACGGACTGCTGTATGTGCTGACCGGTTTCCTTATCACCATCATCCCTATCCTCATCGTAGGACCTATTGCCCGCATCCGGTATAAGTTCAACTACTTCACCATCATGGGTATGATTGCCGGTACTTACACCGATCCCCCCGCACTTGCCTATGCCAACTCGGTATGCTCCAAGGAGGCTCCTGCTGTAGGATACTCCACAGTATATCCGCTATCAATGTTCCTCCGCATCTTCACGGCGCAGATTGTCGTGCTGTTCTTCTGCGGATAATCAAACTATAGGAACTATAGTCACTATAGGAACTATATAATTATAATAATACAAGCAAAAATGAAAAAATTCTCATTTCTGTTAGGCTTACTTGCCGTCAGTTGCCTCCCGATGCACGCCCAGATGGATGCCAGCATCAAACTGAACGAGGTGCTGACTGACAACCAGTCGAGCCTGATTGACGAATACGGAACACGACATGCCTGGGTGGAGATTGCCAATATCTCACACTCTACTTACAATATCCGTGGCATGTACCTGACTACTGACCGTTCCGTACTTGACAAATCGATGAGTGTACCAGAGCGTGTCAAGCGTATGAGCATCATTCCCAACGGGGACGCTCGCACCAACTTGAATGGTCGCCAACTCATCGTGTTCCAGTTGAACAGTCAACCTGCTAAAGGCTCATTACACCTTGCCGTTAAGGTTGATCCTTCTAAGCCCACGTGGATTGCCCTCTATAACGGTAATGCCACGCAACTGATTGACTCTGTGACGATTCCTGTCCTGCAAGCAGACCAGTCGTATGCCCGTATCGCCAACAACGGCACGCCTAACGATTGGGAGGTGAAGTCTGGCGACCGCGTGACACTGGGTATTCAGAATATGACGACTGTCAGCGAATCAAAGATAGAGAAGTTCAAGCGTGAGGACCCCCATGGGTTCGCTATGGCTATCATGGCAATGGGTATCGTGTTCCTCTGCCTTGCCCTGTTGTGGATATTCTTCACTCTCTTCGGCATGTTCATGCGCCATCAGGAGACAGCGAAGAAGGTAATCAACACACAACCTATCAAACCTATCACCAAGACGGTAGAGAAGACGATGGAGGTCGGACATAAGACAGGTGTCATCCTGCAAGAAGGTTTGAAGACCAAAGGTATTGACAAGGAGGTCTACCTTGCCGTTATCGGTATGGCACTCCAACAGTACCGTGACAATGTCCATGACGTGGAGAGTGGTGTCATCACCATCAAACATCACGATACAGGCTGGGACGATGAGTACTCACAGATGACTCATTTCCATGACCCCGTCATGCCCAGCACCCACCAGGCTCCTCAGATTCCTACAGGACCAGAATTAAAATAATGTATAGATTATAAGTTTAAAGTTTAGAGATATGAGTAAGTATCAATATAAAGTACAAGGTGTTGACTACGAAGTAGAAATCGAGGAAGTAGAAGGCAACATCGCCAAAGTGAATGTCAATGGCATCCCATTTGAGGTAGAACTGCAACAGCCTATCAATGCGGCTAAGCACCCCACTATCGTGAGACCAAAGGTCGAGGCTCCTAAACCTGCGGTAACAAGTACCCCTGCCGCCAAACCTGCCGCTCCCGCACAGCCAGCAGCCACCGCTGGTGCCGGCAATGCCCAGAAGGCACCGCTGCCTGGTACGATTACCAGTATCAATGTCAAGGTCGGCGATACCGTCAATGTCGGTGATACCGTGATTGTACTAGAGGCTATGAAGATGCAGAACAATATCGAGGCAGAATATGCAGGTACCGTTACCTCTATCACAGTCAACCAAGGTGACTCCGTCATGGAAGGTGCCGTATTGCTCACTATTGGCTAATAACGAAATATCGACATATTATGTGGCAATTTATCGTAGAAAACTTCAACGAGTTCCTGACCTACACAGGCTTTGCCAATGCGACGGCAGGTAACCTCATCATGATAGCAGTAGGCGCACTCTTTATCTGGCTTGCCATTAAGAAAGATTTTGAGCCGCTACTGTTGGTGCCCATCGGATTGGGTATTATCCTCGGCAACATCCCCTTCCGTGCCGATGCCGGACTGGAAATCGGTCTTTACGAGGACAACTCCGTACTAAACATCTTCTATCAGGGCGTTCGACAGGGATGGTATCCCCCACTGATCTTCTTAGGAATCGGTGCCATGACCGACTTCTCCGCACTTCTTGCTAATCCGAAACTGATGCTCATCGGAGCTGCTGCTCAGTTTGGTATTTTCGGAGCGTATATGTTTGCCCTCGCCTTAGGCTTTGAACCGAACCAGGCTGCAGGTATCGCTATCATCGGAGGTGCTGACGGTCCTACCGCCATCTTCCTGTCAAGTAAGCTCTCCCCCAACCTGATGGGAGCCATCGCAGTCTGCGCTTATAGCTATATGGCATTGGTACCCTTGATCCAACCGCCATTGATGCGTCTGCTCACCACCAAGAAGGAGCGTGTCATCAAGATGAAACCTGCTCGTCAGGTGTCACAGACTGAGCGCATCCTGTTCCCGATTATCGGTTTGTTGCTGACCACCTTTATCGTACCGTCTGGTCTGCCCCTGTTGGGAATGCTCTTCTTCGGCAACCTGTTGAAAGAGTCTGGTAAGACTACCCGTCTTGCCAAGACGGCAGGTGCCGCTCTAAACGACATCGTGGTCATGCTTCTTGGTCTGACGGTAGGTTGTTCGACACAGGCATCTGAGTTCCTGACAATGAACACCATCTACATCTTCGCCATCGGTGCCGGTGCCTTCATCATCGCTACGATGAGCGGTGTGCTGTTTGTCAAACTCATGAACCTCTTCTTGCCAAAAGACAAGAAGCTGAACCCGCTGATTGGTAATGCAGGTGTGAGTGCCGTTCCTATGGCAGCTCGTATCTCCAACAATCTCGGACTGGAATACGATCGTCACAACTTCCTTCTTATGCATGCCATGGGTCCTAATGTCGCTGGTGTTATCGGCTCTGCCGTAGCTGCTGGCGCTTTGCTTGGATTCCTATCATAAAATCAATAGTACAATAAAAAAAATGGTAATCCGTTACAAGATTACCATTTTTTTTGTACCTTTGCAGGGATTTTAGACTAAAAACTCATGAAACTGCCACGCATTCTCAAACTTAAAAGTTCCATTGCCACAAGACTGACTTGGCATATCATCCTTTCTATAACGGCAGTATTCATAGTTATTCTCATCTTTATAATCCTCATTTTCTGTATAGCAGGATTCATCCTCCTCTTATTGCTGAATATCACTGCAATACAAGTCTCCAACGAGAAAATCAACAATGTTTTCGCTACCGTGGAGACAGCCATCTCCAATAACGTTCCCGAAGTATGGGAGAACCTTAATAACGATAAACACCTGTTTTTTGTCCAAGAAAACATCTTGGCACTCAATCCTAATATCGTAGGGGCCGCCGTGGCATTCAATCCTGATTATGAACCCAAGAAAGGTCAGTCGTTCGCACCTTACGCCTACCGTGACAGCACAGGTATTCATTCCAAACAGTTAAATGAACCATCATACGATTATCAGCATCAAGAATGGTATCAAAAGCCCATTGAATTAGGAAAGGGAACATGGTCCGAACCTTACATCGACAAGGGAGGCGGTGAGATACCGATGATCACCTACTCCTTGCCGTTGACAAATAATCATGGAGAAATTTACGCCATTCAGACGGCAGATATCTCCTTAGGCTGGCTGTCAGACCTCACACAAGAGATGGATAGCACCTTTAATGACCAATTAAACTGGTCATACGATGATGATTTGTCAGAGCAGGCGTATAGTTTCATTGTATCCCGCGAGGGGACTTTTGTGGTACACCCGAATCAAGCCTACGTGCACAACAAGACTATTCTGGACTTCTTCAAAGAGAATGCCGTCAAGAACACGAACATATCAGACTCGAAAAACGGAAACTCAGAAATCTTTAAAGGTAAGAACAACCGGTTATACATGATGTTCTACTCACCTATAGAGCATACTGGATGGACAATGGGGGTCATCATCCCCATTAAAAATATCCTCGATCCAGTCTTCTACTTCATAGTAGCCCTTATTGTCATCATGATTATCGGACTCATCATCATTGCACTGATTTGCCAGGGCGTTATCCGACATATCACCAAGCCGCTACGTCTCTTTGCCGACTCTGCCGACGAGATTGCCAAAGGTAATTTCCGAGCAGGACTGCCGAAGATCAAGAGCAAGGATGAGATGCTCCGCCTACGGAACTCTTTCGAGACCATGCAGACCTCACTCATCCGTCAAATCAAGGAGTCGAAGATTGTGAATGAAGAAAAGGGACGTATGGAGAGTGAGTTGCAGATAGCCAACAATATCCAGCAGTCTATGCTTCCCAAGCATTTTCCACCTTATCCTGACAGAGATGATATTGACATATATGGACGACTAAGACCTGCCAAGGAAGTTGGTGGTGACCTGTTTGACTTCTTCCTCCGTGATGAGAAATTGTTCTTCTGTATTGGTGATGTTAGCGGAAAGGGGGTGCCTGCTTCATTAGTGATGGCGGTCACTCGTTCTTTGTTCCGTTCCATCTCCGCCCATGAAAACCGTCCTGCAAAAATTGTCAATGCTATCAATGAGTCAATAACAAAGGAGAATGACTCCAACATGTTCGTCACATTCTTCATGGGTGTTCTTGATTTGCCTACGGGACGGTTAAGATTCTGTAACAGCGGACATAATGCTCCTATTATCACCAAACAAGATGATACGAATTTCCTTGACATTATCTCAAACATACCTTTAGGTGTACTGCCGGACTTCCACTTTGAAGAACAGGAATGTACCATTTCTTATGGTACCACCATTTTCCTCTATACCGATGGAGTGAATGAGGCGGAAAACAAAGAACACAAGCAGTTAGGAGACAATAGGATTCTTTCCATTGCCCAAAATATGTATGACATTTCCTCTTACCAACAAATTAAGATTATGACTGATTCTGTTGTCAAACATGCTGACGGAGCAGAACAGAGTGATGACTTGACCATGTTAAGCATCAAGTATCTGCACCAACAAGACAAGGATGCGAAGTCCAAGTGCCTGACCCTTAAAAATGAGATTGAGGAACTCAACAAACTGCCAGAGTTTGTAGAAACAGTCTGTGAAGATGCCGGTGTCGACACCGGACTCATCGTCAGTCTGAACCTCGCCTTGGAAGAAGCCGTTACCAATGTTGTCCTTTATGCCTATCAGAATGGCGAAGGATTCGTAGATATAGATGCAGTATATAATAAGAAGTGTCTCAAATTCGTTATTACAGACACTGGCATTGCCTTTGACCCGACGAAGAAAGAAGCCGTCGACATTACGCTTGGCGTAGAAGAACGTTCTATCGGAGGATTAGGCATCCATCTGGTCAGACAGATTATGGACTCTGTCAATTATGAGCGAGTTGATGGCAAGAATGTACTGACGCTACGAAAAATTCTGACACATGGGACTACACGGAAAGTACAGGAATAAAGTCGTTTAGTTTTTTTAACTAGTACGACAAGAGGCTAAAAAGTTTTTTTTTATAAATTTGCAAATCTAAACGTCATATTATCCAGTTTTATCAGTCTGTTTGCTCTGTTCGGCAAAGAAGAGCAAGTGGATGAGGCATGGGCAAAAGACATGCTGGTTAGTTATTTGCGCCATCACTTCGGCATTAGGAACATAGACCTCTATCTCGACTTATACAATGACATGCGAGGGGCTTATGAGATGACAGAAGACTTGAATACCCAGGAAACGGTAACAGCCATCTGCTCCAGTCTGCATGGGAAGATCCGTCCCGTAGAGGAGTCGCTACTGTTGTTGCGTCTCATGGAGTTCTGTAGTGACGACGGATTGAAGGCTGCCAACATGTTTACCACTATGGCAGAGAAATTCAACATTCCTCAGACGCAGTATGACGACTTCTATGCTTATGTTACCAATCAACCTACTGCTCATGTGATGATTCATCACCCAGAAGGATTCGAGGGAGAGTTGAAGACATTGATGGACAGCGTTACGGGACTTCTTATTTTCACATATATGGGAGAAGATACCGTTCTGCTGAATGATGTTCCTGTTCTCTCTGGAGCCTATCAGGTGTGGTTGCAGAGCAGTGTCTTAAAGAGCAGCAACGGAAAGCCCTTATATTATTCCACCATAGCCAGTGCTTATAGTAACGAGGACAACAAGACTGAAAACGTAGCCTTCTGTGGACGTAATATCAATTTCCGCTTCCCCAATAGCGACAATGGTATGCATGACTTGAGCTTCAATTTGAATAGCGGTGAACTTCTGGCTATCATGGGTGGCTCTGGCACTGGTAAGACAACTTTGTTGTCACTATTGAACGGCAGTATGAAACCCCAGGAGGGAAGTATTACCATCAATGGACATGACATCTCGGAGCCTGCTGCTAAAGACTTGATAGGTTTCGTCCCACAGGATGACCTGCTCATCGAAGAGCTCACGGTCTATCAGAACTTGTGGTATACAGCCAAGCTCTGTTTTGAGGGTATGTCCGCTGAGGAAATCGACAAACGCGTCATGAAGACTCTCAAAGATTTGGGATTGGATGCCGCGAAAGACCTAAAGGCGGGCTCTGCCATCAACAAATATATTTCCGGAGGACAGCGCAAACGACTGAATATCGCATTGGAGTTGATTCGCGAGCCTGCTGTTCTGTTCCTTGACGAACCGACATCGGGACTGTCATCGGCAGACACGGAGAAAGTCATTAACCTGCTAAAGGAATTGACTTTCAAGGGAAAACTTATCATCGTCAACATCCACCAGCCGTCGAGTGATGTCTATAAACTGTTCGACCGCCTATGGTTGCTTGACCGAGGTGGCTATCCAGTCTTTGACGGTAATCCCATTGATGCCATCACCTATTTTAAAGAGGCTGCGAACTATGCCGACGCGGAGACAAGCGCTTGTCCGACTTGTGGTAATGTCAATCCGGAGATTGTACTCAATATTATTGATGAGAAAGCGCTCAGCAATACTGGCGAGCCATCTGACGAGCGAAAGACGACACCTCAGGAGTGGCACGAGATGTACCTGAAGAACAGAGAGGTGATGGAAGCGCCTTCTGTCACTGACGTGCCTCCATCAGACCAGAAGAAGCCAGGCAAACTAAAGCAGTTTGCTATTTTCCTGCGCCGTAATATCAAAACGAAGATCACGAATATCCAGTACCTGTGTATCACATTGCTGGAAGCCCCCGTCCTGGCAGTCATCTGTGCTTTCCTTACACGCTATGCCCCACCCGAGGGCTACACTGTCATGAACAATAAGAATCTGGTGAGTTATTTCTTCATGGCAGTCATCGTAGCCACCTTTATCGGTATGAGCGGCAGCGCAGAGGAGATTATCAAGGACCGCGCACTGTTGAAGCGTGAAAGTTTCCTTAACCTATCATATGGCAGTTATATCTGGTCGAAGATTGTCTATATGGCAGGTGTCTCACTGATACAGACCCTTCTGTTTATTATCATCGGCAATGACATCATGGGACTTCATGGATTGTTCTGGACATGGTGGATTATCCTGTTTATCACCGCCTTCCTGGCTAGTCTGACAGGACTGCTGCTGTCACAATGTCTGAACTCAGTAGTAGCAATCTATATCAGCATTCCCCTGCTGCTCATTCCACAAATCCTGCTCTGTGGACTGGTTGTCAGTTTCTCCGACCTGACACCAAAGAGCAAGACGGGTAATGTACCTTTCATCGGAGACCTTATCCCCTCTCGCTGGTCGTTCGAGGCACTTGCAGTCACTTCATTTACAGATAACAAATACGAACGGATGTTCTTCGATTTGGAAAAGGAGAAATACGAGACACAGTTCTATAACATCGGTTATCTCTATGAGATACAGTCACAGTTAGAGACGCTTAAAGACGAACAGACACATGGTAAAGATGTGAAACCTGAGCACATGGAGGTGATACGCACCAATCTGCCCATCGTGACAGAATACTGCGGTATGAAAGCCTATCAGGGCGACGAATCCTACACCTCTCTCTATAACTATATGAAAGAGGCAGAGAAGATTCTCTCCAAGCGCGGCAATCAGGCAACTCTCAAGGTGGACGCTATGACAGCAGACTTCATCCGTAGCTACGGCAAGGAGACTTTACTCGACCTGAAGCGTAACAACTTTAACCTGAAGTTGGAAGACTTTGTTATCAGTGCAGGGAACCATAAGTTGCTCGACGTGATTGACAACACCATTGTTCCACGTACTGGTGCTATTTTCCTTACTCCACGGAATAACATGGGACGTGCACCTTTTTATAGTAGTGTGAAGATACTGGGTGACACAACCTTTAAGACCCTGTGGTTCAATATGGCTGTACTTCTCTTGATGAGCATCATCGTCACCATTCTCCTTTTGACAGATCGTCCAGGACGGTATATCAGGAAAAATCAACAATGAATAAATATAAAACATTTAATAACTTAAATTTTAAACAAAATGAAAAAATTATCAGTATTAGCCTTCGCATTCGCTGCCATCGTTTTCGCAGCATGTGGAGGACAAAAAAATGCCAAGAACGCAGAGGACGCAGATTCTCTGAAGAGTTTCGAACAGCAACAGATTGAGGCAAGCATTAAGATGCACATTGACAGCATCGCTGCAGACCTCGGTAAACTCAAGCAACTTCCTTTCGTACAGGAGGGTAACGGTGGAATCACTCTGACCAAGGAAGAGAAGCAGGTTAAACCTGACTATCTGCTGAATGCTAATATTGCCGAGGAGGCTACCACACTGGCTGAGAAATACCGCATCCTGAGCGCTCTTAACGTAGACAAAAAGATTGCCACTCTCTATGAGATGCCAACAGAGGATTACGACAAAGCTATCACTAAACTTGTAGCAGACGTCAACGACCCATCCTTCAAGGCTATTGATGATGCCAATACCCTTTTTGAGACATCAAGTACATTGTATGACGCCATGGATGAGAACGGGCGCATCAACTTCTTCTGGCAGTTGGCAGCAGCCGCTCTTGTTGAGGAACTCTATGTCATGAACCAGAACACAGACAAGTTCCTCAGCACTTTCACTGATGAGGCTGTCTCTGACGTTACCTTCCGTATCATTGTCATTCTTGATGCCATCAACCGTCTCACAGATTATGACGCTGACATTAAACCCGTTGCTGAGGCTGTCGCTCCTTTAGAGGTGCTTAATGCTACCACTGTTACCGAAATGAAGAGCCAGCTCGCTGAGGCAAAGGACAAAATTAACGAAGCCCGCAAGGCTATCATAAAATAAATAATAAACAGTTATCATGACAATTGATATTAAAGAACAAAATGGCGGTTATACCGCAGAAATGACAGGTCGTTTAGACACTCCTGCCGCTGTACAAGCCGCAAAAGACATCCAGCCACTGATGGATAACGCAGACAAAGAGATTACGCTCGACTGCACCAAGTTGGAATATATCAGCAGTTCTGGTCTCCGCCTTTTCCTAAGCCTACGTAAGGAAACTGCGGCCAAAGGTGGTAAGGTTGTCATTGAGAACATCAATGACGAGATTAAGAAAGTCTTCATGATGACCGGATTCTACAATCTCTTTGAGATCAAATAAAACGTAATGACGGATTACGGACTGGATTTACATTGCACCATGCTGTTAGAAGACTATCGGGAACGACTCCCGAAATATCGTCTTCTACAGCAGGTAGTAATGGAAAAGTTGGGTGAGCTTGTCAAACGTGCCGGTATTGAACTAAACTCCATGGAATCCCGCATCAAAACGGAAGAATCCTTGGTAGGAAAATTAGACCGCAAAGGTTCAAAATACCACACCATGAATGACATTACAGACATCTTCGGTGCACGTATCATCACGTTCTACAATGAAGATGTCGATCGCATTGCGTCAATGGCAGAGACCTTGTTTGAAGTTGACTGGGCTAACTCTATTGACAAGCGGAAGATGCACCAGTTTGATAGCTTCGGCTATAACTCTCTGCATTACATCTGTAAACTACCTAAACAACTGTACTACGATGAACAGAATCCTGAACTGAACGAGATTCCTTTTGAGTTACAGATGCGGACGGCATTACAGCATGTATGGTCGGCGATACAGCATGACATCGGCTATAAGAGTGACATAGAGATGCCCATAGAGTATCATCGTAACCTGAGTCGCCTTGCTGGTATGTTGGAATTGGCAGACAACGAGTTCAGCCGTATCCGTACTGACATCAGCGACTACCGCAGACGTATCGAAAGTTTGGTGAAAGACGGAAAACTGGAAGAGGTGCTCCTCGACGGTGACACTTTCCGTACATATGTCAACTTGCAACCGTTTGACAAGCTGAACAAACAGATTGCAGCTATAACGCAAGCAGAGCTACACCCTTCCTCACCCATGCCCTATCTCCCACTCTTACGCAACTTAGGAATGACCACTCTGAGAGATGTCGAGAACATGATTAATGAGAACTATGAGGATGCCTACCAATTAGCACTCTTCCAATTAGGTTCCACAGACATTGATATCCTCTCGTCTAATATCGGACTCCAAAACTTATGTATCGTCTACATTCTGAAGAAAGAAGGTGGTAAACAAGGAATACGGTGGATGTTTGACACCATCAATGGCGCATCAGAGCATAACATCGACATGGCACAGATGATTATGGAACAGGCAGCTAAGCTTGCTTTTATGAACAAACAGTGACGAAATGGAGCACATACCCCAAGGAAGACCTCTCATCGCCATTATTGATTCAAATACATTGGCAACGCTTGGTCTCAAACAAATTCTTCAGAACGTCATGCCCATCATGACGGTGGATACTTATGGATCTTTTGCAGAGTTGGAAGCAAACCAACCTGATAAGTATGTGCATTATTTTGTGGCTATGAATATCGTCTTGCAGGAAAGGCAATTCTTCCAAGAGAGACAACGAAAGACCATTGTGTTGACCTTACAACTGGAAGATACCGCACAACTGTCGGAGTTCCATAGTTTATGTATCAATCAGCCAGAGCCTCAACTCATCCGCCAGTTATTGATGTTGGAGCAACATGCCCATGGTGGAGGCAAGAACCTCCCTCCTATGCCTAAAGTACTGCAACAGAAAATCCTGACCGACCGGGAGATAGAAGTCATGTCACTGATAGTACAGGGATATATCAACAAAGAGATTGCAGACAAATTAAATATCGGTCTTGCGACAGTCATTACTCATCGCAAGAACATCATGGACAAGTTAGGAATGAAAAGCGTATCCGCTCTCACTATTTATGCGGTGACACACGGATACGTAGATATCAATAACATTTAGTATCTTTACAACTTTACTGAAGAGATGTCAACAAGTCCGTTGACAATCGCATAAATCGTCAACCCTGCCGGTGAGTGAATCTGCAACTTACGGGCGATATTCCTACGATGAGTAATCACTGTATTCGTAGAGATACACAGATGGTCAGCGATTTCCTTATTCGACATACCCTGCACCAAAGCAATGATAACATCCCGCTCACGATCTGACAGGGCATCACTATTATCCTGTCCGCCCTTGAATACCATGGTAGAGATATTCTTCGTCACCGTATTCTGCTTCTGCTGCTGTTCCATACGACGGATAGCAGGAACAAAGATATTATCCTCCACCTCGGCATGCTGTCTCAACCACTCCTCATTATTATATATATCATAGAGGGTTGCTGTCAACTTGTTATTGCTATGGGGATCAGAAGGGATATACTTAATGATCATCAGTTTCAACTCACGCAAAGCCTTATCCGTGGACTCATGGTGTTTCGAGAAGGTCTCTACATTATAGTCGTTCATTGTTCGTCCCTCCAACAAAGCCGTCACATAAGGGAACAATGTTTTCTCCTCATACTTCATGTGACGCTGAATCTCCCTGGCATAACCGTCATAGAATTTCAGAATAAGATGTCCTAAAGAGTCTTGCTCATCAAAACTCTCGGCAAGCTGTCGTCTGATAGAAGGCAACTGGTAATCCAGGAAATAGGCATGACTCGCCTCCAAATAGCGAAGCAAGGTACGAACATCTATCTGCTCATCGTCCTCATAGTTCGTATAACCATTCATCGTGAAGTTAACGACAGCAAGGAAGGTATAGGTATCCACGTGGTTCATCTCACAAGTCTCCCACACCGTCTTATCACCGAAACCCAGGTTAATGCCAAAACTTCCTAATGCCTGCAGCAGATTATAGTTATCCTTGATAAGCGTAATCATCTTATCTTCGGGTTCATACATTTTCAAATTCTTCATACCTATATACCTTATTAATATATATTGACGATGCAAAAGTAGTGATTTTACGGGACTCATGCAATAGTTTCAAACAATTTCATCATTTTTAGGTATTGTAGGAATAAGTGAAACATAATACCTTTGCATCCGAAATAAATCGATGATTATAATGATGAAAAGAACATCTATCCTTTTGTTTAGCCTTTTGGCAGTAGTAGCGATTCAAGCTGCAGAACCTGAGCAGACTCTTGTCCCTGAAACCAAAGAAACAGAGAATGAGCCAGCAAAAGTAACCAAAAACAACGACTACGAAAAATGGCGTATTGGCAGCTATGGTGAAATCCTTGCGGCATTTAAGGACTATGGACTGAACCGTTATTATGGAAATAGTGTTGGTAATACAAAAAAGAACCATAACGAAATATCAATCCCACGATTTATATTACAGGGTGAATATAAAATAACTCCCAAATGGATTCTCAGTGCAGAGATTGAGTTTGAAGCAGGCGGTACAGGTTCTGCTGTTGAGATGGAAGCCCAGTCTGGTAGTGAGAATGGAGAATATGAGACAGAAACAGAAAAAGGAGGTGAGGTTGCTTTGGAGCAATTCCATATTACCCGTTTGATTATTCCAGAATTTAATGTTCGTGTTGGTCATATCATCTTACCTGTAGGTCTCACCAACTCTCACCATGAGCCATTAAATTTCTTCACTGCCGCCCGTCCTGAGGGTGCCACTACCCTACTCGCTTCGACATGGCATGAGACCGGACTTGAGTTCTTCGGGACTTTCGGCAAAGGTGCCGCCACCTTCGATTATCAGGCAATGGTTACTACGGGACTTAACCCGAATGGTTTTGACTGCTATAATTGGATTAAGAAGGCAAAACAGGGTTTCTTGGAGGTTGATAATTTTTCTGCTCCTGCCTATACTGTCCGCTTGGATTGGAGAGGAATTCCCGGACTCCGTGTTGGTGCCTCTATGCTCTTTAACCCCAATGCAGGAAAAAACGCAGATAAATTAATTACCTATGATGATTTAGGAAAAATCAACGTATTCGTTTATTCATTCGATGCCCAGTATATCAATAAATATATAACTGCACGTGCCAATTATCTCTCAGGCAATATCACTGAGACTGTCGGCATAACGGCTACCAATCGCCGTTACTCCAACAAATCGCCCTACAGTCGTATGGGACCTGTCGCCAAGCGTGCAGTAGACTGGAGCGCTGAAGTGGGAGTCAATTTAAAGTCGTTCTTCCCTGGTGTGAAAGGTTTCCCCGTTGTGTATCCTTTTATACATTATAACTACTACAACCCACAGGAGGAATGCGAACAAGGATTGGTTGGTGACAAGCGTTGTCAGGTTAGTCTCTGGAGTATGGGACTGAACTGGAAACCACTTCCTAACCTTGTCGTAAAAGCAGACTACACGACTCGTCAGATTGGTACCAGCAAGATGTTCGGAACTAGTGATTATAATAGTGAGAATGAGTTCCGTATTGGTGTTGCCTACCAATTATGGTTTGCCAAGAAATAAATAACAACATAATATTAAATAATAAAACACATGAAAAAGATTTTTAAGTATGCCCTGCTGTTTGTTGCAGCATGCACTATGTCACTGAGTTTCGTAGCTTGCGGTGACGACAAAAATGATTCTAATCCCACAATTCCAACCGATGAAACTGCAGCGGATATTGACTATAGTTCCGCTTATGCAGAGCAGTGGGCTAACTACATGGTCACCGTGTCTGGTCTTTTAAAGGACGATGCGCAGACATTGTATGATGAGTGGAATAATGGATATGCTGATACATTTAAAAATCACAATACCACAGAGTACAGATCAGCTATCGACTGTGTCAACCAGATTTTCGATGGTTGCATAGACATCGCTGGTGAGGTTGGTGACACTAAGATTGGAGACCCTTATCAGAAATATGTTGCAGGCAACACCACAGAGGCTCTTTATGCCGTAGAGTCATGGTATAGTTGGCACTCTCGTGATGACTATCGCAACAACATCTACTCTATTCGTAATGCATATTATGGCTCACGCAATGGTCAAGTGAATGCAAATTCATTGTCTGCTGTTTTGGCTAAAGTCAATGCCGATCTGGATACAAAAGCCAAAGAGTTAATCAAGGCTGCTGCTGACGCTATCTATGCTATTCCCCAGCCTTTCCGTAACAACATCAACTCTAAGGAGACTGTTGCCGCTATGGACGCTTGTGCTGAACTCGGTGACTTCATTGAAAATGAGTTAAAGCCTTACTTCGGTGATAAGATTAATGATTATGAAACCCTTGACCCTGTTATCAAGCAGTATGTAGACGGTGTTGTTCTCCCTACTTACAAGGAACTGGCTGAGAAGAATGCAGCCCTTGACACAGCAGTCCGCGCCTTCAAGAACAATCCTTCCAACAACGCTTTCACCGCTTGTGCCAACGCATGGTTGTCAGCTCGTGAGCCATGGGAGTCCAGCGAGGCTTTCCTTTTCGGTCCTGTTGACGAACTCGGACTCGACCCCAATATGGACTCATGGCCTCTCGATCAGGCTCAGATTGCAGAGATTCTGAAATCACAAAATTTCACCAATCTTAATTGGAATGACGGTGACGCTGATGATAAAGTTGAGGCAGCCCAGAACCTGCGTGGTTTCCACACACTGGAATTCCTCATTTTCAAAGATGGTAAGGCTCGTACTGTAAAATAAAGATTCACTCTTTACGCCATACACATGAGCGAAGATGGAATTTAGAGATTCCATCTTCGCTATTGTGGTTAAAAAGAAACACTTAGAAAATAATACACATTTATATGAACAAAATCCTGAAATATACGCTATTTCTTACAGGACTTTTAACACTTTCCGCCTGTAGTGATGACGACAAGTTGGACGTAACTGACATAGAGGTTCCAACGGGTTATGAGTTATCCGCAGGTACAGCCACGGGATTCTATAACTCATCTGTGGCCTACGACCAGGGGGCCCGTTGGCTTTCTGGTTCATATAATGCCCGTTTTAATTCAGGTGACCAACTCTATGACAATGCTAAGAGTTCTAATGAGAATGGGCATGGAGGTGGTCTTGGTCCAGTCTATGCGGGCTATAGTTGTGGCAGTTGTCACCGTAATGCCGGACGTACCGAGCCGACCTATTGGACAAGTTACAAGAATGGTGGCAATGACGGCTCCGGTCCTTACGGATTCACCGCCTCCCTCATCTATATTACCCGTAAGAATGGAACGTTCTTCCCCAATTATGGTCGTGTTATACATGATCAGGCAATATACGGTGTCCAACCAGAAGGTAAGCTGAAGGTAGAAATCAAAGAACAAACATTCCAGTTCCCTGATGGTGAAGAATATAGCCTATGCTATCCTATCTGGACTATTACCGATTGGTATGCTGAGGATATAGCGCCAGAGGATCTTTTCTGTACCGTACGTATCCCACTCCGCCACGTAGGCATGGGACAGATGATGGCCATTGATCCAAATGAGATCGAGGAACTGGCACGTCGCAGCAATTATCCCGAATGGGGTATCAGCGGTCGTTGCAATTACATCAAGGAAAGAGGGAAGCTCCAACTCGGTCTTTCTGGTAATAAGGCGCAACATGCTGACCTTACTGTGGAACTGGGATTCTCTAGTGACATGGGTATGACTAACAGCCGTTATCCTGAAGAGATCTGTGAGGGACAACTACAGATGGAGGAAGGCTCTATGATGGGACTTTCCTATGACATGTTGGATGTATCCACAGAAAACATGGAGGATGTCGACCTATATATGCAATGTCTTGCTGTTCCAGCACGACGTAATGTGAATGACCCTGATGTGATAGAAGGACAGAAGCTATTTTATCAAGCAGGCTGTCATCTCTGTCATGTCACTACCCTACATACCAAGGCACGTGGATCAGTACTGCTTGCAGGTACAGAACTCCCGTGGCTGGGCAGCCAGACCATCCATCCTTATTCTGACTACTTGCTTCACGACATGGGATCAGAGATCATGGGTGTTGGTCTGAATGACAATTTTGTCAGTGGACTGGCTCGTGGCAATGAGTGGCGTACAACCCCACTCTGGGGCATTGGACTCCAGAAAAAAGTCAACGGACATACTTACTTCTTACACGATGGCCGTGCCCGTAACTTTGTAGAGGCAATTATGTGGCATGGTGGAGAGGGAGAAGCCTCCAAAAACAAATTCAAGAACATGACCAAGGAGCAGCGAGACCAACTGGTGCAATTCCTTTGGTCGCTATAATTCCTAAGAAATACCCTAATTAAATATGAAATACTACAGATTCTTTGCCATTGCAATGGCAACCATGATCTCAGCCACAGTAGCTGCTGAGAATGAGACAATCGAAGAAACAGTGACTCCTAATGATGAGGAAGTCTTGACTAAAATGGATATGGAGAACGGTGTGATTCCTATTGCAGACGACCGTGGCTTCACCCTTCAGTCTAAAGACGGCAACTTCGTCTTTAAACCCTATATGTATCTGCAGGGAACCCTCAACTATCGCTATTATGATGACGAGGGACTTGACAAAGCGTATAATCAGGACAACGTGGCTAATTCCGGTTTCTCAATACCATACGCCATTATCGGATTTACTGGTAAGGCTTTTGGGAAAATAGACTATAATATCAGTATCAATGCGGCAGGCTCAGGTGGTAACATCCTGCAACAGGCATGGATTGACTATGCTGTATGCCCTGCTCTCCGCTTCCGTGCCGGTAAGTTCAAGACTCCATTTACCCATGCGTATCTGACAACCTTAGGTGAGACCCTATTCCCACAGGTGCCCACATCACTGACAGCAAGCAGCATCATGCCCTACTCCCTCAATGCCGTTACCCCGACTATCGGAACAGGTTTCGACTTGGGTTTTGAAGTGCATGGCATCATCAAGAACAAGATTGGCTATGAGGTTGGCATCTTTAACGGTACAGGTTCATCTGTCAACACCGCCACAAAAGGTATCAGTGACGACAACCACCTCCCCTCTTTGCTGTATGCAGGAAGATTGACGTATATGCCTTATGGTCCTATGCCATTGACACAAGGTAATGCCAAGATGCTGAACCTCAACAAAATGTTGATTGGTATCAGTGCCAACTACAACAATGAGGCAGAGAGTGAAAGCACAAACGACTTCCGTGCTGGACTGGAATTCGCATGGCTTTATAATAAATGGTACTTCGCTGCCGAAGGCTACTATATGCATGTAGGTTTCACTGACCGCCAGAAAATTGACGAGACATTCAATTACTGGGGAGCATACGCACAAGTCGGCTATTTTGTGGCGCCACAATGGCAATTAGGTGTCCGTTATGACTTCATGGACCGTAACAGCTCAGGGAAAGACGGTGTTCTGAACATGCCTGCCGCTGTTGTCAACTTTTTCGTGCCCAAGACAAATCTCAAGCTCTCAGCAATGTATCAGTATATTGGTCGCACAGGTCATAACACACAACTTGATCGTGACATGGACGACCTTGGCGTATCCAAACACACTGCCTGTCTGATGATGCAATTTGCTTTCTAACCAAATAATTTGGATATTTCAATGAAAAGAATTATCTTTGCAACCCTGTCAGTGCTTTCCATTAGTCTGACCTCCTGTGACGACGGGCTTATATATAAAGAAGTAGCCTATAACACCGTAGGACGCTCCGCAAAGTTGGAAGGCAAGATTACAGGTTTAGACAACTGGGCGGAAGGTTACACAATTGCCATTGCCGGCTTTACAGAGGACGATGACTATGCGAGCATCTCCAAGGCAGTACAAACAGATAAAGAAGGAAACGCATCTGTTATCATGACCAACATCCCAGACGAGGTGACCAGTGTACAGCTGTGTGTGCTCGACCGACTTCGTCGCCATGTGATGACATTCTACGAGGCAGACATAGAGGGTGTACGTGATACTATCCGCATGGAAGTAGGAACTGTCAATGCCAGCATGTTCAATGCAATACAGCAGAGTTACCTAAGTACCACGTGTGTCAACTGCCATGGCGCATCCAACCGCATAGCAGCAGGACTCAACCTCACAGAAGGAAATGCTTATGAGGCAATGGTGGGTGTTGACTCTAAGAAGGTAGACGGCAAGAAAATAGTTGTCCCTTACGATGCCGAGAACAGCCTATTGCATATGGTGCTCAACCAGGAGACTGTTGAAGGTATCAGTATGAACCATTTCGACCTCGTGTCAGAGAAAAATGCTCAAACCATCCTGCCTTTGATTGACAGTTGGATTAACAACGGGGCTAAAGAAGAATAAAAAAGAATAGTAAATTATATGGATCAAAAACAACAAACCTTTCAATTCGAAAATGCGTTTGCTGAGGTATTCAAATTCGACAATGGAACAGAGGTCAAGGAATATCATGCAATGATACATGTCCGCACCCCGCGATTATCTTTCGCGAAACAGTTGGAAGCAGTGCTCAATGCCTATAACGGGTTGATAGAGGACAAACTCCCTGGTGCACAAGCAGTTTTTAAGCGTTACTTCCTCAGTGATGCTGCAAACCAGCAAGACGAAGTGATTGTTGCCGACATGACAGACTGTGCCAAAAGTATTATCCAACAGGCACCCCTCGATGGTACAAAGGTTGCTCTCTGGGTATACTTCATGACCAATGTAAGGACATCAATTACTCACGGTGGTCTGTATGCTATAGAGCACAATGGTTTTAAACACCTATGGAACGGGAGTGCCCATAATCTGGCAGCAAACTCAGAGTATCAGACGCGCCTGCTGTTCAATGAGTATAACATGCAACTATTAGAGGAGGGCTGCACCCTGAAGGACAACTGCATCCGAACATGGTTCTTTGTCAATGACGTAGACTTGAACTACGGTGGTGTGGTACGTGCCCGCAACCAGTTCTTCTTCACACAGGGACTGACCGTCAACACCCATTTTATCGCCTCAACAGGTATTGGTGGCAGACAGGCTGACCCTAACGTGCTGTCGCAGATGGACAACTATGCCATCGCTGGTATAGAACAGGAGCAGATTCATTATCTCTATGCTCCTACTCACCTGAATCGTACCAGTGACTATGGGGTTAGTTTCGAGCGTGGCACCCGGGTAGACTATCTAGACCGCCGCCATGTGTTCATCTCCGGTACGGCAAGTATTAACAACAAGGGCGAAATCAAGTATCCCAAAAATATTGTCAAGCAGACAGAGCGTATGTGGGAAAATGTGGAGACCTTGCTTGCTGAGGCTGAGTGTACCTATGAGGATGTAGGCTACATGGTGGTCTATCTCCGTGACACTGCCGACTATCCCTTGGTAAAGGAGATGTTTGAGGAGCGTTTCCACGGCAAGCCTTACGTGATTGTACATGCCCCCGTCTGCCGTCCCGGATGGCTCATCGAGATGGAATGTATGGCTGTCCGTCAGGTGGATAATCCACAATTCAAGGCATACTAAACAGATGGAATGAAATATATTAGGACGATATTCATCATTACATTTGTCTTTATCATAGGACTCTTGGGTTATGCTACCTTCTTGGAGCAAGCCCAAGGTTCTTCTTATGTGGCAGAGAAAGTGTACCATACATGGTGTTTTTTTGCTTTATGGGCATTCCTTGCCCTCCTCTCTGTCATCATTATCTGTCAACAGAAACTATGGCGACGCACAGCTGTCTTCATGCTTCACTGCTCTTTCCTTGTCATCCTCGTTGGATCCGCCGCCACTTTCATCACCGCTCATGAGGGAGAGATACACCTCAGAACGCATATTCCTGATAATAGTTATATTGTAAAAGGTACAGGAGAGATTCGCATGTTACCGTTTAAGCGATTCGAACTCGCCCAGTTCCATATAGACTATTATCCTGGCACACAGGCTCCACAGGATTTCGTGAGCCAAATCAACTACACGACTAAAGATGACCAGAAAGGAAGTGTTAGCATTTCCATGAATCATATCTTCCAATACCAAGGCTACCGCTTCTATCAGTTCTCTTTCGACCCTGACCAACAGGGTACCATCCTGACCGTCAGGTACGACCCGTGGGGCACTCCCCTCACCTATTTCGGATATGCGATGCTTGCACTCTCTATCCTTTTGGTACTCTTCAACCGTAAGGAGGAGTTTATGCGACTGCTACGACACCCGATCCTCCAAAAAGGAGCGCTCACCATGCTCCTGCTCGTTTGTTTTAACCCATTGTCAGCTCAGGCGCGAAGCATCCCCACCATTAATCAGGAGAAAGCGGAGAAGATGGCACGGATGCCGATTATCTATAACGACCGAGTAGCACCGTTGAGCACCCTTGCTCATGACTTCACGCAGAAGCTCTACGGGAAAAGCAGTTACAAGGGGCTCTGTGCGGAGCAGGTGTTGTACGGATGGTTGCAACGTCCAGAGGTATGGAAAGACGAGCCAATGCTGAAAATCAAGGATGCCTCTTTGCGCCAGCAACTGTGTATTGAGGGTAAATACGCTAAATTGTCGGATCTGTTTGATGGTGAGAACTATAAGTTGCAGGCACTCATCGAGAAAGGACAGGAGTCCAAGGCTGTCCGTGAGTTAGATGAGAAAGTGGGCATCATCTTGATGCTTACCAATGGCTCGCTAATCCGTCCTGCCAAGGGGGTAGACTTCTCCGAGAGGAAGTTCAGTGCGGAGATATTCTACAACAACTTCCCCTTTGTCAAGATTCTCTTTATGCTCAACCTGACGATGGGACTCCTTACCTTCCTGCTGCTGATGATGCCTCGCAGGACAACCTTCTATGTCCTGCTCCGTTTCTCCATTGCCATCTTATGGGCAGCATTCTTAGTACTGGTGTTCGGCTATGCGCTCAGATGGTATATCGGAGGGCGCATCCCATTGGGCAACGGCTATGAGACGATGCTCTTCCTTGCCCTTAGTATCATGGCGTTCACAATGGTGATGTATCATCGGCTTACCTATCTGATACCATTCGGTTTCCTCCTCTCTGGCTTTACCTTATTGGTGGCATGGTTGGGCGAGATGAACCCGCAGATCACCCCATTGATGCCTGTCTTGAAGTCGCCATTGCTGTCTACACATGTCAGTGTTATCATGATGTCATACGCTCTCCTTGCCTTTATGGTGCTCAATGGTATCATGGCACTGATACAACTACGCAGGGGCAATCAGCAACAGGTAGAGCAACTGACTGTCTTGTCGAGACTCATGCTCTACCCTGCCGTGTTCCTATTGACAATAGGCATCTTCTTAGGCGCCGTATGGGCGAATGTGTCATGGGGCAAATACTGGAGTTGGGACCCGAAAGAGGTATGGGCGCTTATCACTATGCTCATCTATGCCGTCCCCTTCCATCAGCAGAGCCTCCCCTTCCTCCGCCAGCCCAAGTGGCTGCACACCTATCTCATCGTTGCCTTCCTGACTGTCCTCATGACCTACTTCGGAGTGAATTATTTCTTGGGGGGCATGCACAGTTATGCGTAATTCCTGCGGTTTTCCTTTTGTATTTGCTAATTTATCGTGAGTTCGATGAAATACTACATGTGATTTTTAAAATCGCGAAAAATCTGCAAATCTGCAAATAATCCGTGTAAGTAACTGAGTGCTTGCTGGTTGCGGATTTGCAG
>CAJONQ010000045.1 GCA_905235835.1 uncultured Prevotella sp. | reverse complement strand
CGGGCAGGAACTCAAATTCCTGCCCGTTATTGTTTGCATATTGCGAAATAATGAGTATCTTTGCAACCTATTACCATCAATTTCATGAAGAAAGTAGCATTTATTCTTTATATGCTGACACTGGTAGTATGCCAGAGCATAGCGGTTCCTGCTCATCGTGGGACAGTGAGAGTCACACAGCCTGACGGCAGTCAAGTGACCATCCAACTGCTTGGTGACGAGTGGAGACATTTTAATACGACGAGTGACGGCTACTCGGTAGTGAAGAACCAGCAGGGATATTATGTCTATGCTGAACTGAAAAATGGCAAGGTGGAGCCTACCACTCAAGTGGCGCATGATGCTGAGGCGCGTCAGACAAAAGAGCAGAATTATTTGAAAGGAGTAGAGAAATACCAGGCTCCTGACATGACTCCAACTATGGCGGAGATGAAGAACCGTGTCATGCAGCGTCAGCAACAGACACTCAGTAAGCGTAGGGCCGCAGGAAAGAGAGCTGCACAGTATGACTATAACAACTTCAAGGGACTGGTCATTCTGGTGGATTTCAATGATAAGACATTCTCGAACAAGGATTATCCTGCGATAGCCTATGACATGTTTAACCAGGAAGGCTATGAGGGCTATGAAGATAGCAAAGGTGTGATGCAGAAGTATACGGGTAGTGTACGTGACTATTTCACTGACAATTCTTCAGGAAAGTTCAAACCAGAGTTTGATATCTATGGTCCTTATACCATTGACTATAGCCAGTATGACGCACAAGGAGCCGACAATGCTGCGGAACTCATTTATGCTGCCGTCAATGCGGCAGATAAGGACATTGATTTTAGCGACTATGACCGTGACGGTGACGGAGTCGTGGATATGATTTACTTTATCTTTGCCGGTAATGGTGCTAACTTTGGAGGAAATGACTCACGACTCTTCTGGCCTCATCGTTCCGTGGTTTATAATCCGAATAACTATAGATATGTTAAGAAAGATAATGTCTATCTCAACGACTATGCCAGTTCCGTAGAGCTTTATGGATGGACTGCCCAGCCGAGTACGGTGACGATAGACGGTATCGGTACTATCTGTCATGAGTTCAGTCATGTGTTGGGACTTCCCGACTTCTATGATGTGGACTATGAGGAGAATGGTCTGAGTAATCATCCCGAGCTGTGGTCTCTCATGGCGTATGGAAGTTACAATAATAAATCCCGCACACCAGTGGGCTATTCTCTCTATGAGCGCTATTCGGTGGGTTTTGCTGATGAGCCGCAAAAGATAGAGGGAGAGGGCAGTTTCACACTTGATCCTCTTTATAGCAGTAATAAGGGCTATCGTATTGATACCCCAGAAGCGAATGAGTTCTTCTTGTTGGAGAACCGCCAGCGGGAGGGCTTTAAGTGGGACTCTTATCTGCCGGGAAGTGGTATGCTGGTACACAGGGTAGACCTTTCCAATCAGAGTATTTGGAACGGAAATACGATAAACAATAATCCTAACCGTAACTACTATGAGGTTGTTCGTGCAGACGGTTTACATGAGGATACTTTTGAAGGAGAAGCAACCTATTCCACAGGATATGATGTGTTCCCCGGCAAGGCAAATGTCACGGAACTGAGCAACAGTACTTCTCCTGCGTCCTTGAATTCATGGTCGGGAGAGCCTGTTGAGTGGGGACTGACGGGAATCAAGATGGCTGACGGTGTTATCTCCTTTGAAGTAGAAAACGCCTATGTTCTCCAAAGCTTGACGTTGCCGGAGTCCGCCACTGTCGTTGAGGGGATGAAGAAGAAACTTGACTTGACAGTGAAGCCCAATATAGATGGTCTCGAGTTAAGTTGGGAGAGTGATAATCCTGCTGTCGCCACAGTAGACCAAGAGGGTAATGTGACGGGTGTCGGCACGGGGTCCTGTCATGTCACCGTCACAGGAGATAACAATATCTCGTCAACCTGTCTGGTAACTGTTGTCAGCATGGATGTTGTGACCATCGGGGAATTGAAGAATGGTGAGATGGACAATGAAGTCTTATTGAAGTTAATAGATGCAGAGGTTCTGTACAATTATACGACAAGAGTCTATGTCAGGGATGCCACAGGTGCCATCACACTGAATAATCTTGGACTGACAGTCAAACCTAATGACCGTCTCAATGGCATTGTTCATGTGAAGTTAGGTTCCGTGAATAATATGCCGCAGGCGATGAAGTCGGATAATACTGATGCGACAGGTGTTAGTATTACGGCTGGTGATCCTGTAGAGCCTCGTGAGGTGTCCTTTGAGAGTCTGAGTGAGGAAGACTATAGTGACTTTGTCGTAGTCCGTGCCGTGAAGTTTGAGAAGATGAACGGGTTGTGCTACGCTGTCAGTGGAGACAAGAAGGTACGTGTGTATCAGAAGTTTGGTGCTTCAGTAGCGAGTATCCCTGCTAATTATAGTGGAAAATACTATGATGTCAAGGCTATCTTCGGTACAGACAGGGTCTCTGGCGCGTTGGTTGATGAATTCTATCTGATGGAGACTCCTGTGGAGGTAGAGGCTCCCACAGCTATCAATGCTCCTCGTCTGGAAAAAGAGCAGCGTGATGTTCGGAGTTATGACCTGAAGGGACAACCTGTCACAGATGACTACAAGGGAATTGTCATCAAGAAAGGTAAAAAGTTCGTGAAGAAGTAATACATTATAACAATCATGAGAAAACTACTGACTATTATCGCTCTTGCTGCTTTTATAGCGGCAGGTAGCACGGCGAAGACCAAGACTGAGAACCGTAGTAATGGCTATCCCATCAGCCAAGTACCTTTCACTGCCGTGAAAGTAACTCCTAACACCTTCTGGGGCGACCGCATCAAAGCGGCTCGTGAGGTGACTATCCCCCTTGCATTCTCAAAATGTGAGAGTGAGCATCGGTATAAGAACTTCGAGATGGCTGCCTATACGTTGCAGCATCCAAACCATCCGGGGTTGCAGACCAAGGAGTGGGATGTCAGCAAGTTCATGGGCTTCTCCTTTGATGATACCGATGTCTATAAGACGATAGAGGGTGCCAGTTATGTGCTGCAGACTTATCCTGACCAGAAACTGAAGGCTTATATTGACTCCGTGCTGGACGTGGTGGGTGCCGCACAGGAGCCTGACGGTTATCTGTATACGGCTCGTACCATCAATCCGGAGCATCCGCATCAGTGGGCAGGAAAGAAACGCTGGGAGGTAGAGGACTTCCTGAGTCATGAGCTCTATAACCTCGGACACATGGTGGATGCTGCCTGTGCCCATTATCAGGCAACAGGCTCTGACAAGTTTCTGAATATCGCCAAGCGTTATGCTGACTGCGTCATCCGTGAGGTAGGACCCAAGGCAGGACAGGCTTGTGTGGTACCAGGTCACCAGATTGCGGAGATGGCTTTGGCTCGTCTGTATGTGCTGACTGGTGAGAAGAAGTATCTGGATGAGGCGAAATACCTGTTGGACTATCGTGGAAAGACCGGGCGTCGTGACCTCTACTCACAGAGTGACAAGCCTGTGGTGGAGCAGACAGAGGCGTGGGGGCATGCTGTCCGTGCCGGCTATATGTATGCAGGTATGGCTGATGTCGCAGCACTGACCGGTGACAAGGACTATCTGAAGGCGATAGACATTATTTATAATAATATAGTATCGAAGAAATATTATATCACTGGTGGAGTAGGCGCCCGTCATGAGGGTGAGGCTTTCGGCGCAGATTATGAGTTGCCCAACCTCACATCCTATAACGAGACCTGTGCCGCTATCTCGATGGTCTATCTGTTCCATCGTATGTTCCTCCTGCATGGTGATGCTAAATACATCGACTGCATGGAGCGTACCCTGTATAATGGGGTAATCAGCGGTATGTCTGTGGATGGTGGTCGTTTCTTCTATCCTAATCCTTTGTCGAGCGACGGTAAGTATGCCTTTAATGCCGACAATACTGTTGAGCGTCAACCATGGTTCGGCTGTGCCTGCTGTCCCTCTAACCTCTGCCGTTTCATCCCTTCTTTCCCAGGATATATGTATGCCGTGAAAGATCGACAACTATATGTCAACCTCTTCGCTGGTAATACGGCTACGGTACAGATTGAGGGAAAGGATGTGGTTTTGGAGCAGCAGACCAACTATCCTTGGGATGGTGACATCACCTTGAGGATTCAGAAGAACCAGGCGAAGACATTCAGTCTTGCCCTTCGTATTCCAGGTTGGTTGAACGAGCCGGTACCCAGTGACCTCTATCGTTTTAGTGACGATGTGCTCCCCGGCTATCAGGTGAAAGTGAACGGACAAGAGGTGAAGAGTGAGTTACAGCATGGTTATCTCGTTATCGACCGTCAGTGGAAGAAAGGTGATGTGGTGACCGTCCATTTCGATATGGCAATAAGGACTGTGAAGGCTAACCGTCGTGTCGCTGCTGACCAAGGCAGAATCGCTGTGGAGCGTGGTCCGTTGGTGTATTGTGCGGAGGGTGCTGACAATCAGGGATTCAGCATTTTCAACTTCCTGATGCCCCGTCAGCCTCAGTTTGCTGTCGCAGACCAGCAGATTAACGGCAAGCGTGATGTGAACTTCTTGGTGAAGGCTATCTCGGTAAAGGGAAAAGCCGTGGAGCAGGATGCGCAGGGTAATCCCACTGTGCAGGATGCCACGCTGACAATGATTCCGTATTATGCATGGAACCACCGTGGTCCTGGACTGATGGAGGTGTGGATGCCACAAACGATTAAAGCACTGGGTAATTACTAAATGAACCTTACCGCTCAGATATTAAGAGATTGGTTCGGACAGTTCAACGCCCGTTATTTCGGTGGTGAACTGCCCGAACCTCGTTTTGTGGTGAACAAGGCAAAGCGGTTGATGGGGCAGTTCTCCTGTCGGCGAGTGCGGAAAGGACTCTTTAGAGGTTATGAGACAGTGGGCTATACCATTAAGGTTAGCGAATATTACGACTTGTCGGAAAGGGAGTATCAGTCGACTTTGCTCCATGAGATGATACATTATTATATAATGTACACGCATGAGAAGGACTCTTCTGCTCATGGAAGACTGTTCCGCCAATGGATGCGACGACTGAACCGGGACGGTTGGGATATCACGATCAGTGCCAAGACCGACGGGCTTGCGATAAGGGAGAAAGTTGCGGATGCGCAATATCTATTGCTTTTACTGGAGACAAAGGAGCAGAAATATTACCTTTCCGTTGTCAATCCCTCCTATCGGAAATATATTGAGCGGCAATTGGTGCTTGCTCCTACTATCGTCGCCCATCACTGGGTGGTGAGTCGGGATGTGCAGTATGCCAACTGGTCGAAGGTACGTTCGTTAAGAGGAAAACACATCACAAAAGCGGAATATTTGAATGTTTTACGTCAAAAAACGTCAAAGAATTGACTAAAAGCAAGAAAAAAGCACCCCAAACTGCAAATTTTAATGAAATTTCATTGTCATTTAAAAATTTTGTCCTATCTTTGCGGTAGAGTTAATAAACATTTATTCACTCACTAAAAAGAATACGATTATGAAGAAAATGATGATGATTGCTGCCATGATGATCGCAGCAGTTAGTGCAAACGCACAGAATGAGGTTGGTCAGATTACCTTGATGCCTAAGGCTGGTATTAACATCTCTAAGATTACAGGCGATGGCGACTCAAAGTCTAAGGTTGGTCTCGTAGCTGGTGTTGAGGCTGAGTATGGTATCGCAGAGAACTTCGGTCTCCAGTTTGGTGTGTTGTATTCTATGGAGGGTGCTAAGAATGATGATGTAAAGCTCAATATGGACTACATCAACATCCCCATCTTGGCTCAGTACTATGTTGTCAAGGGTCTTGCTGTCAAGGCAGGTATCCAACCCGCATTCAATGTACGCGGCAAGTGGTCTCTAGATGGAGAAAGTGGAAAACTCAAGGATATCGGTCTTGAGCCTAAGACTTTCAATTTCTCTATTCCTGTAGGTCTGTCTTATGAGTATCAGAACTTCGTTCTGGACGCTCGTTACAACATCGGTGTAACTAAGCTCGTCAAGGATGCAGATCAGGGTCGTAACAGCACTTTTGCTATCACTGTTGGTTACAAGTTCGCTCTCTAATACGACAGTATAGTTATGAAGAAAGTTGCGCTCCCCAAAAGGGAGCGCATTTTTTGTTTTTGATATTTTTGGCTTTTTAAGTATTTTGCATTATCTTTGCGCAGTATATGATGCGTAGAGTCTGTTTTGTTTGGTTTTTGCTCGCCCTGCTGGCAAGTTCTCTATCAGCGCAGAATGTGCTGACAGAGCATTATCAGATGACTACGCTCGACTTGTCGGCTGGTCTGCCGCATAACCATGTCAACCAGTTCTTTGTTGATAGCAAGGGCTTCGTATGGATATCCACATACGGTGGCGGTGCCGTGCGTTACGATGGTTTCTCGTTTATGACCACTGCCTTGGCGAATCCGCAAGGGTGGAGCAGTAATTCCTGTAAGAGTATAGCGGAGGATAGTCGTCACCGTTTGTGGATAGCCTACGATGAGCGTACGGATGTGATAGATATGCGGTCCATGAGTCGCACGACACCTAAATGCCCGGGTGGGGACATCAGCAGCATGCTGGACAGGCTGTCAGTCAAGGTCTATAGCGACAGTAAAGGTGCTCTCTGGCAAGTCGCTGGTGACACCATTTTCCGTTATACCTTTGGTGATAGCGGGGACATAACGCATATAGGAAGTTTACACTATATTGGTAATGTACCTGACATCTGTGTGAAGGATATAGAGGACAATGGGACAGTATGGGCATGTGTGGACGGCGGACTCTATCGTCTTGCTGAGCGTGGCGGAAAACTGGTACGTGAGGATATTGCCCCAGTGATGAGCCAGTTACGAGGACTTTATGTGACAGACATCCTGAAACGAGGTAGTAAGATATGGATCACTACCAACCAAGGACTCTATGCCTACGACCAGTATGTCCGTACTTTGCAGACGTACCGACATACTGCTGACGCTACATCGATTGCCCACGATTTCACAACCTCTTTGGCAGAGACCCCTGACGGCAGACTGATGATCGGTAGCTTGCGTGGTGTGAATATCCTTGACGAGCAGCAGGGGACCTTTACCCATTGGGACAACTCCACAGCTGTCACTCCCTTACCCAGCGATTTTGTGCATTGTCTGATGGTGCGTGACGGACAGATATGGATTGGAACAGAGACGGCAGGTATTGTGAAACTGTCACCTCGTCCGCTACTGCTTCATAATCATGCTTATCATCCTGCTGATGCAGGCTCTTTGTCTCCCCGTCCTGTCAATGCAATGTATGTGGAGGCTGACGGGACATTATGGGCAGGAACGGTAGAGGGGGGACTGAACAGAAGAGGAGCCGGGAGCAAAAACTTTGTTCATTGGACGACACAGAACTCAGGTTTGTCGCATAATTCCGTCTCTGTGTTAGAGCCCGATGCCCATGGACAGTTGTGGATTGGCACATGGGGTGGTGGACTGAATATGATTTCCTTGTCCGACCACCAGAGGGTTGTCCATGTCGATATGCCAGCAGCTATGGTGGCACAGACAAACTATATCGGTTCTCTTGCCTATGATAAGTATAATGATGCCTTGTGGATAGGATCCAACGATGGTGTCTTTTACTATGATTTAAAGACGGGCAGACTGGAAGATCCCTTTGAGGATAATCGGAATGTCCGTGGCTGTATCGGTTCCATCATTGATAAACAGGGCATGCTGTGGATGGGATGTATGACAGGTGTCAGGGTTATCGACCTGCGCTCTCGTCAAACTGGGGGGGGCAAGTTCCGAGTGAGGAGCCTTTACGCAAAACTTGACCATCCAGAGTCTGGTATTGTCGATAAAATCAGTTGTTTTTATGAGGCGAAGGATGGTACTTTATGGTTAGGCTCCAATGGCTATGGGCTCTATCAGCGTATGGTCGATGAAAAAGGAAAAGAGACCTTCCGCGCACTGACTACTGACGACGGACTTGCTAATAATTCCGTGAAGGGAATGGTGGAGGATGCTCAGGGGCGTTTGTGGATAACTACCGCTAACGGACTCTCTGTCTATGACCCTCGTGCGTGTACCTTTATTAATTATGGAGAGCGAGACGGACTTCTTTGTCAGCGTTTTTATTGGAACTCAGCCGTCAAGGATTCCGATGGTACGATCTATTTAGGTAGTATGAACGGTCTGATTGAGGTAGTGGACGAAAATAAAGAGGCTGTTTATCCTGTCCACCTCACTTTTACCCGTTTGATGGTAGATAATCAGGTGGTGACACCGTCAAAAAACAGTGATTTCATAGATGCGGATATCTCGAGTGCGGATGTCATTCACTTGCATGAGTCGACCAAGTCATTTACCATTGAGTTCTCAGCTCTGACATACGCCGGTGAGTCGACAGGACATTATAGCTATCGTCTGGAAGGCTTCGAGGACGAGTGGATCAGTCTCAAACCCGGAGAGCATGCTGTGCGCTATACCAGTCTGAAACCCGGTAACTATACGCTTGAAGTGAAATATAGTACCGAATTGAGTGGTGACGAAGAGCATGTCATCTCTGTGAAAGTGCATGTGACCCCCTATTTCTGGAAGAGTTGGTGGTTTAGGCTGCTGCTACTTGTAGTGTTGGTGGGCTTTGTCGTTTGGTTCTATCGCTACAAAGAAGAGGAATGGAAACGGCAGGAAGCAGAGAAACTGTTAACCCCTATCCGTAAAGTGTTGGAAGAGGCAGAGGAGCCCCAGCAGTTGCAGTCGCGTATTCAGAATATCCTCGATAACCATGAGAAACTCAAACAGAGTTATCATAAGAGCGTAGAGGCAGACAAGCAGGAGGTCATGTCGCATAACAAACCATTTATGGATCTTGCCACGGAGATTCTGGAACAGCATTATTCAGACAGTGAGTTCGGCGTGACGGAATTTGCGGAGGCGATAGGCATGAGTAAACCGTTATTGTCCAAACGGCTCAACGCTGAGGCTGGTGTAAGCACTGGTCAGTTTATCCGTAACTATCGTCTGACCATTGCTAAACGTCTGTTGCTTGAGAACTATGCGAATCGTAATATTACCGAGATAGCCTATAAGGTAGGTTTCAATGATCCTAAGTATTTCACCCGTTGCTTCACCCATCAGTATGGGTGTAGTCCCAGTAATTATGTAGGCGAAGATTAATTAACGACAAGTATAGTGTAAAAATCGCTAACTAACCGTTTTGTCCACCTTTATTTTTGTTTTGTCCACCTCTCATGCGTGCGATTGTTTTAATTTTGTCGGCAGTTAATTTAATTACTAACAGAATTCTAACCTTTAAACAATTAACAATGAGAAAAGAAGTATTATTCTCTTTGATGCTGACTTTGGGGATGACGGGTGGACTAACAGTCTGTCCTGTTTCTGCCAATGCGGCAGTGACTCAGCAGACCATCAAGGTCAAGGGTCAGGTTGTTGACCAGGATGGGGAACCCCTGATTGGTGCAACAGTTAGAGTGAAGGGCGCTCAGACGGGAAGTGTGACCGACATTGACGGTAACTTCGCCATTGATGCTGCCTCTAACGCAACACTCGTGATTAGTTATGTGGGCTACAAGGATCGTGAGGTAGCTGTCCGTGGTCGTGCAGTGATTGACGCTATCCAGATGGAGTCTGACTCTCAGATTCTGGATCAAGTAGTCGTAGTGGGTTACGGTACCCAGAAGAAGGCTGACCTGACTGGTGCCGTATCTATCGTAAACGCTGAGGAGTTGAAGCGTGTGTCTAACTCCAACATCTCCACGATGTTGGAAGGTAAGGTAGCTGGTGTACAGATTACCTCAGACGGTCAGCCTGGTGCAGACCCGGCCGTACGTATCCGTGGTATCGGTTCTTTCGGAAGTACCGCTCCTCTTTATGTGATTGACGGTGTGCCCATGGGTACTACGATCCGTGACTTCTCTCCTAACGACATTGAGACCATTCAGGTGTTGAAGGACGCATCCGCAGGTGCTATCTACGGATCACGTGCCGCTAACGGTGTGGTAATCATCACGACGAAGGGGGGTAAGAAGGATCAGCCACTGAAGGTTGACTATAAGGGTTACTTCGGTGTTGACTGGATTCCAAGCAGCACATACGATGTGATGAACGCTGACCAGTATAGTAATTATTTAGGACAGGCATGCGCTAACTCTAACAGTCCGTTGGCAGGTGGATATAGCTTGAATCCAGAGACAGGCAAGTATCAGTTCATTGACAACACCAATACCAACTGGTTTGACGAGGTGTTCAAGACAGGTACTCGTCAGAACCACAACATCAACTTGAGTGGTGGTGGTGCACACAATACTTATAATGTAGGTCTTGACTATTTCCAGCAGAAAGGTACTTTGCAGGGTGCAGGTCCTAACTACCAGCGTTTCACCGCTCGTGTAAATAATACAATGGAGACCAAGTTCATCCAGTTCCGCACCAGCCTTGTTTACTCTCACTCTAATCAGGACGGTATGGGTCTTTCCAATGCCTCTGAGTATGTACAGGGTCTGTATGGTGATGTGACGAATGTCCTGCGTGGTACTTTGCTGATGCAGCCGACTATCAAGGCTTACGATGAGAGTACATGGTATCTGGATGACAACGTTTCATCCGCAAAGAACTACAGTTACGATGCTTACGGCTATGGTGTTTACTATGATGAGTTACATGGTGATATCTCAGCCTCTAACCCCTTGCTGGTCAATAATAAGTTGACTCGTAATACCATCGTTGACCGTGTTGTTGCTACAGGTTCTGCTGATGTGGATCTGCTGAAGATGATAGGTTTGGATACAAAGAACCATAAGTTGAACTACAAACTCAACCTTTCTTATAGTAAGACACACGCACAGGACAAGACCTGGATTGGCGCTTGGATTCAGAGCCGTCGTGTTTACCTGGATAAGAGTAACGAGACACTGACCGAGAACAAGCGTACCTATTCGGACTTCCTGGTGGAGAATACCCTGACATGGGACGGTAACTTCGGTTTGCACCATATTAATCTCTTAGGTGGTATCACTTACGAGGAGGAGAATACCCATCTGTTGAATGCCTGGGGTAAGAACTTCCCAGAGCCCTACTATCTGCAGATTGGTAACGCGGAGACCCGTGATGCAGAATCATTTGAGTACAAACATGCACTGACTTCTTTCATCGGTCGTTTGAACTATGACTACGATGGCAAGTATCTGCTCTCATTCATTCTTCGTCGTGACGGTAGCTCCCGTCTGACCAAGGATATCCGTTGGGGTACCTTCCCCTCTATCTCTGTCGGTTGGCGTTTCGATAAGGAAAAGTTCTTCCCCATTGACCGTAATATCGTTAACATGTTCAAGATCCGTGCAAGCTATGGTGAACTTGGTAACGAGAATATCGGTGAGTATGCTTATCAGGCAACGATGCGTCGTGGTTACATGACTTATAGTTTCGGTAACAGCCCTGTTGCTGGTTCTTCCATTGAGACCTTCGTGAACGGTAACCTTGCATGGGAGAAGAAAAAGACCACCAACATCGGTCTTGACCTCGCTATGTTCAATAACCGTATCGAGTTCACCGCTGAGTGGTACAAGAATAAGTCTACAGACCTTCTTTACAGTGTTCCTGTTCCTGCCAATGCCGGCGTACAGAATACAAGTGTGACCATGAATGCTGCTGAGATGGAGAACAGTGGTTTTGAGTTCTCGATTACCTATCGTAACAACGATCATCCTCTGAAGCATCAGATTAGTGCCAACCTGAGCACACTGAAGAATAAGGTGACCTCTCTGGGCTTCGGTAATGAGTCTTATATCACTGGTGCTTACGCTACCTTCGTAGGTCAGGAAGTGGGTCAGTTCTATGGTTATGTATATGAGGGTATTGCTCGTACACAGGCAGACTTAGACGACCATGCCACACAGACTGGCGCACAGATTGGTGACTGTCTCTACAAGGATGTTGATGGGAATGGTATCATCAATGCTGACGACCGTGTCGTTCTTGGCAGTGGTCTTCCCAAGGTTAGTTTCGGTCTCAGTGCTCATTTAGAGTATAAGCACTTCGACCTGAGTATCTCTACCTTCGGTGCATTGAACTATCATGTATCTGATGATATCTGGAACAGTCTGAACTCCAGTTACGGTCCTGCCAACAAGGACGTAGCCCTGCTGGGTGCCAATCGCTATTCAGAGGATGGATTAACCTATATCTCTTCTGTTCCTCGTACTTACTATCAGGCTGATGGTGAGCATTGGAACGACTATTTCAGCGAGCGTCATATCCAGAACGCCGCATATTGGAAGATTGCCAATATCGAGTTGGGTTACAACTTCCCCGATAAGTGGTTCAAGGGCGTGATCTCTGGTGCACGCGTCTATGCTTCTGTTCAGAACCTCTATACCTTTACGAAGTATAAGGGATACAATGTGGATTATGCTGGTGGAACGTTCACTCCGGGTTATAACTTCTGTTCTTACCCAAGCGCACGTAGTTTCATGGCAGGTGTTCTTTTCTCGTTCTAAAGAATTGAAAGATTTAAAAACTAAAAAATTGAAGTTTGATTATGAAACTATATAGAATTGCACTCGCCCTGCTGGTGGGCATCGGTACGCTGACCTCGTGCAGCGACAAGTTGGAGTTGACCAACCCCAACTCACCGACAACAGGAACATTCGGTAATACTGCCGATGATTTGGAGGAGGCTGTGATAGCATGTTATCACCATTGCCGTATGGAGGGAACTTACGCCCGTGTTGGTTACACCATTGACGTGTGTCGTGGTGATGAGGTGTGGAACTCCTCTCAGGTATGGTATCTTCCTTTTGATAACTTGAACGAGCCTACTACTGATGAGATTGGTCAGTGGCCTTGGCGCGACTGGTATTATGTCATCAATATCTGTAACTATGTCATCACGAAGTGTGGAGATGATGACACTGCTCTTTCTGACAGAATGAAGCGTATTAAGGGACAGGCTCTCTTTATTCGTGGACTCGCTTACTATAACCTTGCGGTTTATTTCCAGAATCCTGCGCTGATTCTGAGTTACGATCAGTACTCTTCACTGGACGGTCTCTATGCCTCGAATGTGACAGAGGGGGATGCTGACGGATGGGCTCAGTTCGACCGTGTGATGGATCAGGTGGAGATTGACTTCTCTGAGGCAATGACTTTGCTCCCTTCTCGTGATCAAGGTGGTGAGTGGGCGAAAGGACGTGCTACCAGCGGTGCCGCCGCAGGTTACTATGCTCGTGCTTTGATGCAGCGTCATAAGTATAGTGAGGCTCTCACCGTTCTGAAGGCTATCATCGGTGGTACATACGGTACTTATAAGTTGATGACTAACTATGGTGACAACTTCCGTGAGGGTAGTGCCTATGAGAACAACGACGAGAGTCTGTTCGAGGTGCAGTTCATGGATTATGGTACTCAGGGTTCTACTGACGAGTGGACTCCAGTTAATGTCAGCAAAGATGCTTCTCAGGGGCATGCTGTAGAGTCTAACTATGGTCCTGGTGACTACGGTGGCTGGGCAGACCTTTCTGCTTCTCCTTGGCTGTACCAGCTCTTCAAGGCAGAGCGTACTACAGACGGTTCTCTTGACCCACGTCTCTATTGGACAATAGGAACCTATGAGACAGAATGGGAAGGCTTCGAGTATGGAAATATGTGTTATGGCTCACCAATGACAGCTGATAATATTGTTGTTACAAATACTGGAAATGGTGGTCTGCCTATCGCTAAGTGGACAAACCTGCGTACAGGTCTTTATACTTCGGTGGTTACTGGTTTGAAGTGTGGTATCAACCTGCGTATGATGCGTTACTCTGACGTGTTACTTCGTGCCGCAGAGTGTGAGAATGAGATGAACGGTCCTACACAGCAGGCTATCGATTGGATCAACCAAGTTCGTACTCGTGCAAAACTGAAGGACTTGCAACTTTCAGACTTTAATACCAAGGATAAACTCTTTGAGCAGATTGCCAACGTTGAGCGTCCAAAGGAGTTCGGTTGTGAGTATGGTCGTGGTGTAGACTTGCTCCGTTGGGGATTCTTCTATAACAGTGACCGTTTGCAGCAATTGAAAGAGCACGGTGCTTATAAACTGGATAAGACTACTGTAAAGGAGCCTGTGACATATCCTGGCACTGGTGTGCAGAGTTCATATGACACTTTCCAGCCTGGTCATGAGTTCTTCCCCATCTATCAGAATACATTGAATGACAATGCTAATCTGGTGGGTAACTCTGCTAATAAGGATAAAGATAACTCAGGCTACTTCTCGCAGAAGGGCTGGACAGTTCATCCTGTAGTGAAATAATGAAGTTGAGTAAAATAGAAAAAAGATAAAGTTATGAAATATCTAAATAAATTAGCATCCGTCTTTTTCATTGCTGCCCTTGGCGTGATGACATTGACGAGTTGTGAAGGCAGTGAACTTTTCAACGTGAATGCTCCAGACTGGCTCTCCGAGAAGGGAGGCGATGATTCTGGTGACGAAAGTGGCGAAGGAGAGGACCTGTCAGGTCAAATGGAGGATGTTTACACCATTGGTGCTACAGACTTCTCTACTGGCTGGTGGGCTCAGTTCTCTAAGTACTATGTGATTCCCGAGGCTACGAAATGGATTGCTGAGTTTAATCTGCATATCAATCCAAGTGCTCCAAATACCTACAAGAACTATGCGATGATTATCTCTAATGATGAGGATCGTGGTGCTGCTAATTATAAGGAGTATGGTGCTATCCGTTTCGATAATCAGCCCAGCGGAAACTCTGAATGGGGTGATTATATTGACCGTAGTTTAGTGGAGAGTAACCTGACCTTCGAGACCGACACTGACGCTGGTGTAGAGAAACTCGGTGGTAAGATAACGCTGACCCTCGACCGTACAGAGGGAGGTATGGTTGTCAAGATGACCAATGGTACTATCACTAAGACCTACACTCAGACTACTGAACTCGCTAACCTGAACGCAGATGCTTCCAACACCAATATTCGTGTGTTCCTTGTTCCTGAGGGCAGTTATATCGACTGGATCTCTACGAATATCGAGCCTATTGGCGGATGCACTGAGGCAGGTGACAAGCAGCCGTTGTCTATGAAACTGAATGGTGTACCTAAGAAGGTCCTTCTGGGAACAGCAGCAGAAGAAGCATTTGCTAATGTAACTGCTACAGTGGAGTATGAACAGGCTGTTACAAAAGACGTAACTGCCGCAGAACTTACTTTCCAGACAATTCCTGATATGAATAGTCTTGGCAAGAAGACATTGGTTGCTGTCTATAATAAGACATACAAAGGCGAGGGTGCTACTACACCAATCATTGCTTCTGTTGAATTTGAAGTTGTAGATAAGATGTACACCTGTGTAGGTCTGACCGACAACTCTACTCCATGGTGGACTGCATTCTCTGATGATATTAAGATTGGACCGAAGGAGACCTTCGTCAGCACCTTCACCAACTATACGAATGGCGCTGCTAACTGGAATAACTTCCTCGTTATCCTGCGTAAGGCTGATAAGTCTGAGTATGCAGTAGTTCGTGCCGATAACTTTGGTTGGGGTGCAGGCTATGATGGCATTGCTACTGCAGCAACTGAGGACGGACGTAACTGGGATGCTTGGGCTGCCGCTATGGATGGCGCAAAGGTTACCACCTATGTTACTAATAATGGTGACGGCACCGCAGATATCAAGGCTGTGATAGAGGGTAATGACGGAAATATCTATACACAGGACTATAAAGGCATCGGTAATGTAGATCCAAATGACTTCTACTTCTGCTTCACCGTAGAAGGCGGTCACCTTGAGTTCGATAATGTACTCGGCTTGGAAGACAACTCTACCCCATGGTGGTCTGCCCACTCAGCCGATATCACGGTACCTTCTGGTCAGACATATACTACTCGCTTCAAGAATTACACGAACGGTGCTGCCAACTGGAATAACTTCCTTGTTGTGCTGACTCGTGCAGACAATTCTGAGTATGCCGTGATGCGTGCTGACAACTTCGGTTGGGGTGCAAGTTATGACGGTATTGCAACTCCAACTACTGAGGCTGATCGTGACTGGGCTGCTTGGGCTGCTGCTATGGATGAGTCTACTGTTACTGTATCTGTTACAAATAACGGTACTTCTGCTGATGTCGAGTGCATTATTGTGGGTAACGACGGAAATACCTATACCCAGAATTACACGGGTATCAGTCCTATCGAGGCTGACAACTTCCGCTTCCGTTTCACCTGTGAGGGCTCTCACTTGGTATTTGAATAATGTATAAAAAGAATTGTATTATGAAATATATATCTAAACTATTAGCGCTGTTTGCCATCGGAATGATGGCAACAGCCTGTAGCAACGACGTTAATGAGGTGAATCTTCCATTGACGGTTACCACTCCCTCGGTGACTTCCGTTTCCGGAAACTCCGCCATTGTCACTTTGTCGGCTACGGGTTCTCATATCACCTATCGTGGTATATGCTACTCAACTTCTCCTAATCCGACAATCAGTGACGGTAAGGTATATGCCACCAGTAAGGACATGGTACTGACTATCGGTGGTCTTGCCAAGAGTACGACCTACTATGTTCGTGGTTTTGCACAGACCAGCTATGATGTGAAATACTCTGAGGAGGTTTCTTTCACGACAACGACCTCCGAGTCTGTTGAGGACGACCCACAGACAGAGGGACCATCAGCACTGAAGCGTGTCAGCGTTCATGACCCAAGTATTGTGTGGGATCAGGCGACGAGTACCTATTATGTCTTTGGCTCACACCGTGCTGCCGCTAAGTGTAATAACATGATGTCATGGGAGGCATTTACTGCTCCTTGGGCTACCGCTACCAGCAATGATGCCGCTAATGCAGATGCGTTTACTACTCCTGAGGTGACTAAGGTCAAGAAGGGTGGTAAAGAATACGACCTCAACTTCAATGCTTTCGCTTGGTCTGCAAGAGGCAGCGAGGGATACAATGTCGATGGCAATATGTGGGCACCTGACGTGATCTATAACAAGAAACTGGGTAAGTATTGTATGTATCTCAGCGTCAACGGTGACGGCTGGTATTCAAGCATCATCATGTTGACCGCTGACAAGATCACTGGTCCTTACCGTTATCAGGCTCCTGTTGTCATCAGTGGATTCCGTTCTGGCAACTCTTATAAAGATACTGATTTGGAGATTGTATTGGGTGAGCAGGCTTCTCTGCCTACACGTTATGCTCCTGCGGATAATTATGGTAATCACTGGCCTAACGCTATTGACCCATGTGTCTTCTATGATGAGAAGGGTAATCTGCTGATGTCTTACGGCTCATGGAGCGGTGGTATTTTCATGCTGGAACTCGACGAGGAGACTGGTCTGCGCGACTATGATGTCACCTATGCTGAGAACGAGACCTCTGATCCTTACTTCGGTAAAAAGATTGCCGGTGGTTATTATAGCTCTGGTGAGGCTTCTTACATCGAGTATATCGGTGGTTACTACTTCCTATTCATGACTTATGGCGGTCTGGAAGCTGCTGGCGGTTATCAGATGCGTGTGTTCCGCTCTCTGAATCCTGACGGACCGTATGTTGACAGCAAGGGCTCTACCGCTCTTCTGGATAAGCGTTATATGAACTATGGTCCTTCTGAGGACGATGGCAACCGTGGTGTGAATATCTTTGGTGCTTACTCTAAGTGGGGTAACCTGCTGACTGGTGGTGCTAATGAGGCATCAGGTGAGCGTGCTCAGGGTCACAACAGTATTATCGCTGCTGAGGATGGACGTACCTATCTGGTATATCACACTCGTTTCCAGGAATGGGGTGAGGGTCATCAGCTCCGTGTTCACCAAGTTTATCAGAACGAGGAAGGCTGGCTGGTTGCTGCTCCGTTCGAGTACACTGGCGAAGGTGTCAAGAGCGCTGGTATTGCTGCTGCCCAGAAGGTGGCTACCGCAGACATCGCTGGTAACTATAAGTTGCTGACGCATAGATACGGACTGGATCATAGTATCAAGGAATATGCAACACCTGTTGACATTACGCTGAATGCGGACGGTACTATCTCTGGAGAAATGGAAGGTACTTGGTCTGCTAAGACAGGCACTTCTTACATTACGATCACTATTGGTTCTGACTTCAAGGGTGTGATGGTTCCTCAGACCTTGGAGCCAACGGATACGAAAGTACCTTGCTTCACGGCTCTTGATAGTAGTAGTGGTGTTACCATCTGGGGTTACAAAGTTCCTGCAGAATAGTAAATAGTAACTGATCGATGAAACGATTTCTCTCTATAGTAGTGGTGCTCACACTGAGCACCACTCTATATTCTCAGTCTCATCGCAGACCATTCCCTAAGGAGGTTTTCACTACAGAGACACCCATGGTACACGACCCCGTGATGGCGTATGAGGACAGTACCTATTATATATATGCCACGGGATTGGGTATCCAGCAGATGACTTCCAAGGATTGCAAGACTTGGAAGGTGTTGCCACAGCCTGTGATGACAGTAATGCCGCAATGGACGGGTGATTCTGTTCCTGGCTTTACCCATCATGTGTGGGCTCCGGATATCATTAAGTGGCATGGCTATTGGTGGCTTGCCTATAGTTGTTCTACCTTTGGCAAGAACGGCTCGGCGATTGGACTGCTGAAGAATCATTCGCTCGACTTTCCTACCTGGAAGGATGAGGGGTGTATCGTTACCTCTCGTGAGAAGCGTGACAACTGGAATGCTATCGATCCGAACTTTGTGATTGACGAGAACGACAATCCTTGGTTGGTATGGGGCTCTTTCTGGGACGGTATTCAATTGGCACGTCTGGATACGACGATGCATATCGCCAAAGGGGAAAAGCCTCGCACCATAGCCCGTCGTTACTCACCTAAGAACCCGAATCGTATGGCGAATCCTACCAGTAAATATGCCGGTACGAATGCTATCGAGGCTCCGTTTATCATGAAGCATGGTGGATATTACTATCTGTTTGTGTCATGGGACTATTGTTGCATGGGCAGCAAGAGTACCTATCGGGTAACAGTAGGTCGTAGCAAGACAGTAGACGGTCCCTATGTGGATCGTGATGGTGTTGATATGCGCGAAGGTGGTGGAACCCCAGTTATTGCGGGCGATAAGAAAGTCTTTGAGGCTATCGGACACTGTGCTGCCTATACTATGAATGGTGAGGATATCTACATCAGTCATGGCTATAGTGTAGAGCACAAAGGAGCCGCCATTCTGGTACAACGTCCTATCCGATGGACTGCTGACGGATGGCCCGAATTAGTTGAAAGTTTATAGTTTAAAGTTGAGAGTTATGCGAAGGCTTCTCCTATTATTTCTTACCTCTTACCTCTTACCTCTTACCTCTTCCGCCCAGTCGTGGACGGCTGATAATGGGAATGGGACCTATACGAATCCCTTGTTCTATGATGAGTTCTCTGACCCAGACATCTTACGTGTGGGTGATGACTACTATCTTGCAGGAACGACCATGCACACGGTGCCCGGACTGGTAATCCTACACTCTAAAGACTTGGTGAACTGGGAGAATATCAGTTACTGCTTCGACCGTTTTGACTTCGACGATGATGCTTTCTCGTTGAAGAACCATCAGGAGATATACGGTCAGGGTATCTGGGCTCCTTGTATCCGTTATGCCAACGGACAATTCTATGTCTATTCGAATGTCAATGGAAAGGGGTTGCAATGCTATACCTCAAAGGATATCCGTGGACCATGGAAGCATCATAATATGCAGGGTCGTATCTACGACTTGAGCGTGCTCTTTGATGATGATGGTAAGATATATGCTATCCATGGCTATGGGGAGGTGAAGTGTACAGAGCTCAAACCAGATATGAGTGGTCCTGTCGAGGAGACGGAGCGTACCATTATCCCAGAAGGGAATGCAGTGGGCGAGGGTCACCACATGTACAAGATCAATGGCATGTATTACCTCATCTCTACTGACTATAAACCGAATGGTCGTACGTTATGCTCTCGTTCCAAGAGTATCTGGGGACCTTACGAGACGATCACCATCACTGCTGATGAGACTTTCGGCTATCATGCGGCACCATTGACAAAGGTGCCTAAGGGTGAGCAGTATCGTATCGGACAGGATGGCACGAAATTTGGTATTCCAAAGGTTGATGAGGATGCTACGGCTTGTACGAATATCCATCAAGGAGGTATCGTACAAGACCAGAGCGGACAGTGGTGGGCATTGCTGATGATGGACTTCCACTCCATCGGACGAACGGTGACCCTTGCGCCCATCACATGGAAGGACGGCTGGCCCATGCTCGGACTGGAAGGCAACTTAGGTCGTGCGCCCCGCACGTGGCTGAAACCTGACATCCCTAATACGCCTACATCCCCCTACTCTCCCTACCAGCGAAACGAAGACTTCGACGGCAAGACCCTCGGCCGTGTCTGGCAGTGGAACCACAACCCCGACGACAAGAAATGGAGCCTGAAGAACGGGCGCCTGCGACTGCAGTCGCAGCCTGCCGAACAGTTGATGTGGGCCCGCAACACCCTGACGCAGCGCGTCATCGGTCCCAAGAGCATAGCCACCGTCGAGTTGTATGTCGAGGGTATGAAGGATGGGGATGTCGCAGGTCTGGGTAATATCAATGTGCCCTGCTCGTGGATAGGCGTCACCAAGGACGACTCACACCTGCATCTACGCTGTTTCGAGCAAGCGACGAATGATACTATAGTGCCTATAGTTCCTATAGTACCTATAGAAAAAATCTTCCTCCGCCTCGTGGGCGACTATGACCACGACCGTGCCCACTATGAATACTCGCTCAATGGAGAGAGCTATCATCAGATGGGACGTGAGATGCCCTTGAGTTACCAGCTCATCACTTTCCAAGGCTCACGTCCGTCGCTCTTCGCCTTCAATCACAAAGGCAAGCAGGGCGGCTATGCCGAGTTTGACAACTTCACCGTCGAGGAGCCTTGCGCCGACCGCAGCAAGAATATACCCTACGGCAAGACCTTCCGCATCATCAACCTCGCTACTGGCAAGCCTGCCGTGGCACTGACGCACGGACTGCTTTACGATACTGACGCCGCGGACAAGTCGAAGCAGACCCGCTTCCGTATCATTGACAAGGGACAGGGCAAGGTGATTCTCCAGTGTGAGGACGGCCGTTATGTATTCTGTTCTGGCTTTGGCATAGCCGGTGACGTGCGCCTGACAACGGACGAGTCGAAGGCTGAGGTCTTCCTCTGGCAAGACTATCTCGACCATGAGTTCATGCTGATGTCCATGCGTACTCATCGGTATGTCGGCAAGAGTCCGACAACGGGTAGTCCTTACTCGATGGACTTCACAGGAGCGGATCCGGCACGTCGGAACGGAGCTGTCCTTAGGTGGGAATAGTTTAATAGAATAGGAGTAACCCCGCTATGGCACTATAGCATATCATGCGGATGGGGTTGATCTTCAAGACTCCAGTGCCGAAAGCGGTGGCAAGGAACAAGGCTACACTGATATAGAACTGCCAAGGATTCTCGGAGGGAGTCGAGAAGTTATCACGTGTACATAATAATAAGGTGGCTGCGGCAAGGAGTCCTACGACTGCTGGTCGCAGTCCTTTGAATACAGACTGTACGGGACGGGTGTTCATATACTTCATAAACATCTTGCTAATCAATATCATCAGTATCAGTGAGGGTAATACCAATGCGAAGGTAGCCGTTGCCGAGCCAAGGACAGCCATGGGGACTCCATAGCCTGCGTTCTTGATGGCGGTATAACCGCAATAGGTGGCAGAGTTGATGCCGATAGGTCCTGGGGTCATCTGTGAGATAGCGACGATATCCGTAAACTCTGAACGCAGTCAGCCAGTGCCAGTGCTCCACCGTCTCATGCTGGATCAATGACAACATACCGTAGCCCCCTCCAAAACCGAAGAGACCAATCTCAAAGAATGTCAGGAATAAATTGAATATCATAACTATGAACTTTCAACTCTCAACTTTTAACTTACCATAGGCATACCCCCCTATTCCCGCAAGAATGATAACCCATATAGGAGAAACGCCCAGCAGCCAGATAGCGAGTGCCGATACGATCGGAATCCAGATAGTGAACCAGTTCAGTTGGGCTCGACGGGCAAGATTGAATGTCGGAACAGCGATCAGTGCCACTACGGCAGGACGGATGCCCTTGAACATGGCGGCAATCACCTTGTTGTCCTCAAACTGATGGAAGAAGATGGCAATGGCAAGGATAATCAGGAAGGAGGGGAGTGCCGTACCCAAAGCCGTAGCGATGGCTCCATAGGTCTTCCTCAACTTATAACCAATGAAGATGCTGATATTGATGGCAAACACTCCCGGACAGCTCTGGGCAATAGCTATCAGGTCGAGCATCTCCTCCTTGCTGACCCATTGGCGGCGGTTGACGACTTCCTCCTCTATCAAAGGAATCATGGCATATCCACCCCCGAGGGTGAACATGCCAATCTTAAAGAAGGTACTAAAGGATTCCCAGTAGATGCTCATTGCTGCTCAATCCACTTTCTCGCATTGACGAATGCCTCGATCCATGGAGTGACCTCATCCATGCGACGGTCGCGTGGATACCATGCACACTGCCATGGGAAGATAGCACGCTCTAAGTGGGGCATCATGGCAAGATGACGGCCATCGGCAGAGCAGATACCTGCGATGTCGTAATCGGAGCCGTTGGGGTTGGCTGGATAGCCATGGTAGTTATACTTAGCTATCACGTTATAAGCACTCTCTGCCTCTGGTAATGAGAACTTACCTTCTCCGTGTGCTACCCACAGACCGAGCTTGTTGCCACTCAAGGAACCGAACATCACACTGTTGTTCTGAGGAATAGTCAGACTGATGAACTCACTCTCGAACTTATGGGAGTCGTTATGCAGCATCTTGGCACCCTTGGCACCTGTCAGTCCCAGTTCTACCATCAGCTGGCATCCGTTGCAGATACCGAGGGAGAGGGTATCCTTGCGGGCATAGAACTTGTCGAGTGCTTCTTTCGCCTTGGGGTTATAAAGGAAGGCACCTGCCCATCCCTTAGCGGAACCGAGTACGTCGGAGTTGGAGAATCCACCACAGAACACAATCATATTGATGTCCTCCAAGGTCTCACGACCACTAATCAGGTCAGTCATCATCACGTCCTTCACGTCGAAGCCGGCAAGATAGAGGGAGTAAGCCATCTCACGCTCACCATTGGTACCTTTCTCACGAATAATGGCTGCCTTGATACCAGTTGACTCACGACGGTCGGCAGAGATGCCGTATTGCTTCAGCATACCCGTGAAGTCCTTGTTGAACTTCATCTCGATGGGCTGCTGCTTGTAGTTCTCATAACGTTCCTTTGCCTTACCATTGAAACTCTGTTTGCGGTCGAGCAGATAGGAGGTCTTATACCATGTGTCACGAAGGGCATCGATATCGAAGGTGTGCTCCTCGTCACCTGCCTTCACTACAATCGTGCGGCTGTCCTCTACGGGATAACCAATCTTGGCATAGCCGACACCAAGGTCTTCCATGAACTCCTTAAACTCAAACTTATGCTCGTCGCTGATCTCGATAACCACACCGGGATTCTCTGCGAAGAGGGTCTTGACGATATCACCATCAGCACAGAGGTCGTGCAGGTTGATATGCATACCTCCCTTGGTGTTGGCAAAGCACATCTCTAACAGGGTGGTAATCAGACCACCGGCAGAGATGTCGTGACCTGCCATGATCCATCCCTTCTCGATCATCTGCTGAACAGCCATGAAGGCATCAGCAAAATACTCTGCGTTCTTTACTGTCGGCACATCACTGCCCACCTTACCTAAACTCTGGGCAAAGGCAGAACCACCGAGGCGCTGCTCGTCGAACGAGAAGTCGATATGGTAGAGTGAGGCGTGTTTGTCGTTAACCAAGACAGGACTGACGACCTTACGGATATCGGAAACTTCTGCTCCAGCACTGACAATGACGGTTCCCGGGGAGATGATCTTCTCACCATTGGGATATTGCTGACTCAAGGAGAGGGAGTCCTTACCTGTCGGCACATTGATATGCAACTCACAACAGAAGTCACTCAAAGCCTTGACAGCGGTATAGAGACGGGCATCCTCACCTTCCTGGGAGCGACAGGGCCACATCCAGTTGGCTGACAGGGACAGAGAGTCCATACCATCGGCAAGGGGTGCCCATACAATATTCGTTAATGCCTCTGCAACAGAGAGAACACTACCTGCCTCTGGAGAAGCAAGTCCTGCCTGCGGGGCATGACCGATGGCGGTGGCAATACCTTTGCGACCACGATAGTCGAGGGCTACGACACCACAGTCACTCAATGGCAACTGAATCTCACCCTGGCACTGCTGACGGGCAATCTTACCTGTCACGGAGCGGTCTACCTTATTGGTCAACCAGTCTTTGCAGGCAACAGCCTCCAACTGGAGTACTCGCTTCACGAGTTTATCTAGGTCTTCAAGTTTATCCAGGTTTACATTCTCATATTTCCGCTCTACGGTATTGTCACGCATGATGGTCTTTGGAGAGTGCCCGAACATCTGTGCCACGTCGAGGTCGAAGGGTTTTACACCATCTCCCTGCTTGAAGGAGAAGTGGGCATCACCAGTGGTCTCACCCACCACATACATCGGGGCACGCTCACGCTCAGCAATCTTCTGGACATGCTCAATATGTTTCTCGTCAATGAGCAAGCCCATACGTTCCTGACTCTCATTGGCGATAATCTCTTTACTGGAGAGGGTCTTGTCACCGATAGGCAGTTTCGTCATGTCAATCTTACCACCACATTCCTCTACCAATTCGGAGAGACAGTTCAAGTGACCGGCACTACCGTGGTCGTGGATAGATACAACAGGGTTGGTGTCTTCCTCGCAGAGGGCACGGACGAGGTTGTAGGCACGCTTCTGCATCTCCGGGTTAGCACGCTGGATAGCGTTCAGCTCAATACCATTGCTGTAACGACCAGTGTCTACAGAGGACACACTACCGCCACCAAGTCCGATGCGGTAGTTGTCACCACCGACGACCACCACCTTATTACCCTTCTGGGGCTCTTTCTTCAGACAGTCACGCTTGGTGCCATAACCCACACCACCGGCAAGCATAATCACCTTGTCGTAAGCGTACTTGGTCGTGTTCGTGGCTGTGTCGCAGCCACATGCGGACTCTTGGTGCTCAAAGGTCAGCACAGAACCGCAAATCAGGGGCTGTCCGAACTTATTACCGAAATCAGAGGCACCGTTTGATGCCTTGATTAGAATCTGCTCAGGAGTCTGATAGAGCCACTGACGGACAGGAAGGATATCCTCCCAGTCACGCTCCTCATCCTCAATACGAGGATATGCGGTCATATAGACAGCTGTACCGGCAATAGGCCATGAGCCTACACCACCACCCATACGGTCACGGATCTCACCACCTGTACCAGTGGCGGCACCATTGAAGGGCTCTACCGTGGTGGGGAAGTTATGGGTCTCTGCCTTCAACGAGATGACACTCTCGATATCCTTCACACGGAAATAATCGCTGGTCGACTGGTCGGCTGGGGCAAACTGCTCCACCACGGGACCTTGGGCGAAGGCGACATTATCCTTATAGGCGGAGAGAATCTTGTTAGGATTTTCTTGGGTAGTCTTCTTAATCATCGCAAACAGACTCGACTCCATCTCTTTGCCGTCGATGATAAAGGTGCCACCAAAAATCTTGTGGCGACAGTGCTCGGAGTTAATCTGCGCAAAACCGAATATCTCGGAGTCGGTCAATGGACGACCGTTCTCCTTCTCGATCTTATGGAGATACTCAATCTCCTCTGGAGAGAGGGCAAGTCCTTCCTGCTCGTTATACTCTTCCAGATTGTCTACATACTTGATGGGCTCTGGCTGGATATTGATCGTGAAAATATCCTGGTTCAGTCCGTTGTACATACGCTGCAGCATGGGGTCGTGCTCTGCGTCCTCTGACTCAACAGGGAAGTATTCCTCAATGCGCTGAATACCTTTCAGTCCCATGTTCTGGGTGATCTCAACGGCATTGGTTGACCAGGGGGTCACCATCTCACGGCGTGGACCTACATAATAGCCTGCTAACTCTTTATCGTTGAGTAACTCGGCTTCACCATAGAGCCAACAAAGCGCTTTCACTTCGTCTTGATTGAGTTGATGGGCTGCCTGTGTGGCAATCAAACTCTTCTGGGGTGTCTTGAAAAAGAAAATCATATCTTTTACCTTATTAATTTATAATTTGGGTACAAAGGTACTTAAAATATTCTAAAACGACATCGTTTTGATTTGAAATATTCAATAAATCATTATCTTTGCACTCGTATTAATGTTTAATTAAGATAATTTGAAATGATGAAGAAAAGTATTTTTATGATAGCAGTGGCTGCATCAGCCATGTTCATCAGTAGTTGTGCATCAAAGAAAGAATTGGTGGCATGTCAGGAGGAGAATAAGTCTCTTCAGGCTAATTATACAGATACCAAGGAACAGCTTGCTGCGGCAAAGACACGTGTGGCAAGTCTGGAGCAGCAACTGATGCAACAGGAGAAGGCAACCAATGCTTTGCAGGTGGCTCTCGACAAGAGTCTGACGAATGCCAGTCAGAATAATGTCAGTATTGAGAAACTGGTCGACCAGATTAATGAGTCTAACCAGTATATCCGCCACTTGGTGGAGGTGAAGTCAAAGAGTGACTCGCTCAATATGGTGCTTACTAACAATCTCACCCGCTCTCTTTCTAAAGAAGAGCTAAAGGAGGTTGACGTACAGGTGCTCAAAGGTGTTGTTTATATCTCGCTGGCTGACAATATGCTCTATAAGAGTGGGTCCTATGAGATTAACGACCGTGCGTCTGAGACCTTGTCTAAGATTGCGAAGATCATCAAGGACTATAAGGACTATGACGTGCTGATTGAGGGTAATACGGATGATGTGCCCATCAAGCGTGAGAATATCCGCAATAACTGGGACCTCTCTTGTCTGCGTGCCTCTTCCGTAGTACAGGCTTTGCAAACTCAATATGGTGTTGATCCTAAGCGTTTGACGGCTGGTGGACGTGGTGAGTATAACCCGTTGCAGCCTAACACTACTGAACTCGGTAAACAGCGTAACCGCCGTACACAGATTATCATCACTCCGAAACTCGACGAGTTTATGGACCTGATTGGTCAGGCTCCAGCAGAGGACTGATTAAAAGTTACGAGTAAATAAGACAACTGGCAGGGCAAGAGTCCTGCCAGTTGTCTTTGATGTCAAATTGTGCCTGGCATCGATGATACCATCCGATGCCTCCGATCGCAGTGAGAAGTGCCTCCCGTAGGGTAGCGAAAAATTTCTTCTTAAAAAATGGCTTCAACCTACACTCTTTTAGTTAATTAATTGTTTTTCAATGTTTTAACCCGTGTAGGTTACCTTCAAAAAAATAACCGAACCTACACTCCGAGGGTCATCTAAGGGTTGTTCGGGTAGTCCGGAGGGCTCGTTCCGATATCA
>CAJONQ010000044.1 GCA_905235835.1 uncultured Prevotella sp. | reverse complement strand
TTACAACTTACTCAATTCCAAAGCCATCAGGTTCATTTGCTGGCACATATAGGCAGTTAGAGGTTTCTTCTCGTTATGGTGCTCCCATTCGGAAAGCATCAGTAACCTTCCTTCAGCACATGCGTAGAATACCTACTCCGTTATAGACATAGGAACCTTTCTGATAATGAAAGAAAGGGCGTAACCATTCTGGATTATTCCGCTTCATCGATGATTTCTTTACTTCATTCAATTTCACGTACTTTTATACAGCATTGTCACATTTTTCGCCTACAAAGATAGTCAATTCTAAAGAATTTTTCGTACCTTTGCAGACAGAAATAAATAGTATGAATAGTATGAAAGAACTACAGTTGAAGTACGGATGCAATCCGAATCAGAAGCCTTCACGTATCTTCATGACGGAAGGTGAGTTACCCATCGAAGTGATTAACGGTCGCCCAGGATATATCAATTTCCTCGATGCCTTCAATGCATGGCAACTGGTGAAGGAACTGAAGGCTGCTACGGGTCTGCCCGCCGCTGCCTCGTTCAAACATGTCAGTCCTGCAGGTGCCGCCGTCGGACTGCCTTTGACAGACACCCTGAAGCGTATCTATTTCGTGGATGACGTGAAAGGACTGGACGACTCCCCCATTGCCTGTGCTTATGCCAGAGCCCGTGGTGCCGACCGTATGTCGTCGTATGGTGACTTCGTGGCACTCTCAGATACCTGTGATGCCACGACGGCACTGCTGCTGAAGCGTGAGGTGAGCGATGGTGTGATTGCCCCCGACTATACCGCAGAGGCTATCGAAATCCTGAAAGACAAGCGTAAGGGTACCTATAATGTCATCAAGATTGACCCGAACTACCAGCCTGAGCCCGTAGAGCGCAAGCAGGTATTCGGTATCACCTTCGAGCAGGGACGCAACGAGATCAAACTCGACGACCCCGCATTATTCGAGAATATCCCCACCCAGAACAAGACATTCACTGCCGAGGCAAAGCGCGACCTGATCATCGCCTTGATTACGTTGAAGTATACGCAGTCTAACTCTGTATGCTATGTGAAGGACGGACAGGCTATCGGTATCGGTGCCGGACAGCAGAGCCGCATCCACTGTACCCGTCTTGCCGGTAACAAAGCAGACATCTGGTGGCTCCGTCAGCACCCGAAAGTGATGGCACTTCCTTTCAAGGAGGGCATCCGTCGTGCTGACCGTGACAACACCATCGACGTGTATATCTCAGAGGACGAGCACGACGACGTACTGCGTGACGGTGCCTGGCAGCAGTTCTTCACTGAGCAGCCCGAGGTACTCACCCTTGCTGAGAAGAAAGAGTGGATCGCCAAGAACACGAAGGTAGCCCTCGGCTCTGACGCTTTCTTCCCCTTCGGTGACAATATCGAGCGTGCCCATAAGAGCGGTGTGGAATTCATTGCCCAGGCTGGTGGCTCCGTCCGTGACGACCATGTCATCATGACCTGCGACAAATACGGCATCGCCATGGCATTCACTGGGGTTCGACTTTTCCATCATTAATAATAATATAGGAACTATAGGGACTATAGGGACTATAATAAAAAAAACTATGAGTAAGGAAGACGATTTCCAGTCAATCCTGGAGAATGGCATCTCGTTTGGTCGGGGCGGTGGTCCTCGCAAGGAGGACGACAAGGTGAAGACCAAGGCGAAGAAGAAGAAATACATCACCGGTGCTCACGGTAGCGGCTCTGCACGGCAGAAAGCCAAATACCGTGAGCAACGGAGAAACAGGCATAAATGAACTAAAACTACTAAAATTACGAACTCATGAAAAAACATTTACTATTAACATTATTTACCCTGCTGGCACTGACTGCTAATGCCCAGAAATACGTGGGCGGCGATATCTCCCTATTGACAAAATACGAGACAAACGGTGCCAAGTATTATGACAAGGATGGTGTTGCCATCACCAACATGCTCACATTCCTGAAAGGACAAGGACTCAACGCTATGCGTGTCCGTTTGTTTGTGGATCCAGCCAATGCCAGCAATCTGGAAAAAGGAGAAGGTGTCTGTCAGGATCTTGCCTATGTGAAAGCATTAGGAAAACGTATCAAGGAGGCAGGATTCTCACTGATGCTTGATTTCCACTACTCCGACGTATGGGCTGACCCTGCCAAGCAATGGACGCCCAAAGCATGGTTAGGACTTAACGACGAGGAACTCTGTACCAAAATATACGAGTACACCAAAGATTGCCTGAAGGCTCTGAAAGACGATGGCGTTGTCCCAGACTTTATTCAGACTGGTAATGAGATCAGTTACGGTATGCTATGGGGTGAGGGTGTTTTAAAAACCTATAATGAGACCACAAGAGAATATAAGTACGAGAGTTCCAGCAATACCTATTACGCCGGCAGTAAGAACCAGACTCGTTTTACCAACTTACTGAAGAAAGCAGGTGAAGCATGTCGTGAAATATGTCCGAAAGCAAAGATTATCTTGCATACAGAACGGGTTCCGAACACTAATTATCTTGATAACTTCTATAAGGACATGAAGGATGCCGGTGTTGACTATGACATCATCGGATTGAGTTACTACTCCTATTATCATGGTAGTTTCGCTACCTTGGAGAGTTCCTTGAACCGATTAGAGACCAACTATCCCGACAAGGACATCATGATCGTTGAGACAGGTTACTATTACGCATGGCAACCCACTGTCTATTCTCCTGGCGTTGACCTGTCAGCAACCTACCCCATCAGTCCTACGGGACAGCAGGCTTTTACCAAGGCTCTGATTGAGACACTCAACAAACATCCAAAGGTGACGGGTCTCTTTTGGTGGATGATGGAGGCTTGTGAGAATGAACTCGACTGGAACACCAAACGCGTCACAGACGGTTGGTATAATGCCAGCCTGTTCAATGACTCCGAGACCAGTGTGGGAACAGGTGCCGGATATGCCATGCCTGCCCTCTATGAACTGAAGTCATTCATCACCAGCAGCGACGGCATCAGTCATGTCATAACCGAGAAGGTCACTGACAACAACTGGTACTCACTCGACGGACAACAGTTCAAGAGCAAGCCTACCTCGAAAGGTATCTTTATCAACAACAAGAAGAAAGTGATCATCAAATAAACAAAAAGAAAGCGGAATGCTGTCACAGCGTTCCGCTTTTCTGTATTAGTCAAGAGTGTGTTTATATAAACTAAAAGTTCAAATCCTTACCCCGATAGAAATCCAACAACGTGGTCTGGTAAAGGTATTCATAACGAGCCTGCACCAAATCGCTCTCCGCTTTCAGGTAACGGTTCTTCGCCTCGTTGAACTCCGTAATCGTCGCCTTGCCGTTCTCATATTTTGCCTGTGCCAACACGAAAGCGTCCTGACTTGACTGGCGTGCCGCCTCACTGCTCTCATGCTTTGCCTGTGCGGCAACAGCATTATAATAGACCTGCTGTATCTCCTTATAGAGCGTCTTCTTCACATTCTCGAGTTGTAACTGCTGGTTCTCACGGTCAATCCGTGCAGAACGGATATTGTTACGAGTGGCGAAACGGTTGAAGATGGGAATGCTCAGGTTCAGTCCGATATACTGCGAGAAGTTATTCTTCAACTGACTGGAGAAACTCTCCGCTGCAAGACCACTCGTCTTATAATAGTTGGTCTGCAAGCCACCACTCAGTGACAGGAAAGGATAGCGGTCCGACTGTGCTATCTTGATGCTCTTCTCCGCGGCATCCAGTCTCAGTTGCTCCGCCTTGACCTCTGGCTTGAAAGCCATCGCCTCCGCAAAGACGATCTCTGGACTTGGCAATACCAACGCATTGAAAGGAGAAGACGGACGTACCACATTGAAGCCCTCCGGGGTCGTCAGCTCCAGCAACTGACTTAGTGCCAACAATGCCAATTGGAGATTGTTATCCGCCTGTGTCGCTGTCAACCGGCTCTGTGCCTGTGTTGCCTTCTGCTGTGACAACTCTGCCTCACTCGCCCTGCCGTTCTGTACGAAAGCCGTCAGACGAGCCACCTGCATCGAGTCGATGGAGACCTGTCGCCATGCCACATCAGCAAGTTCCATGTCATAGAGAATCTGCACATAAGCCTTAGCCACCTGCATACGGATATCATTCTTAGCCTTCTCCAGGTCTTCTGTTGCCGCCTCTAACTTCAGTTGGTTGAGCTTGATGGTATTGGGAATCTCAAAACCAGTGAAGAGGGGTACGGCGGTACTCAGTCCAAAGGTAGTACTACTGGTACTACGATTGGTATAGGTATTATCCATCGTCAAACCACGTCCGAAAGAAAAGCTCTCCCCTGCATTCGCCTCCAAGTCTGGCAGCCGGCTATTCTTCGCTGTTGAGAGTTGCAACTCCTGCTTCCGACGGGCATTATCCTTCTGCTTGACCGTCAGGTTATGACTGATGGCATGGTCTATACACTGGTGCAACGTCCATTCATTCTGGGCAGAGACGGGCTGGGATATCGTAATTATAGTAACTATAGTGACTATAGGAACTATAGTATTTGACAGAATCTTCCTCATCGCTTATTCCTCCTTCGTTTCTGCTACAATCTGCGGACCACGTACCTTATCCTTGACGGTCAGTCCTTTCTTCACCTCAATATTCACGCCGTCACTCAAACCAGTAGTTATCTGATGACGCTCATACGTCTTCTTGGCTCCCTCCACCTTAATCAGATAAACAAAGGTGGAGTCACCAGAGAACTCGATGGCACTCTCAGGAATCGTCAGTGCTTTCTTTACCTGAGCAAGCACAATCTCCGCATTGGCAGAATAACCAGAGCGGATCTTATCATCTTTCTCCACCTTGACAGCCGCCTTGATCTCAAACTGGTTGGCACCATTGTTCTCTACTGCCTTGGGGGAGATATACTCCAGAGAGGCATCAAACTTCAAGTCCTGCAAGGCACCAATGGTTATCTTCATCGGAATACCGTTATAGAGTTGCCCCACCTCTGTCTCGTCTATGTTACCACGGAAGATAAGGTCGTTCATGTTTGCCACAGAGGCGATAGTGGTACCCTCATTGAACGTATTGGTATTGATCACGGAGTTACCCACCTTCACAGGAACATCGAGGATCACCCCACTGATAGTGGAACGGATAAGAGTACTCGACGCATTGGCATTCGACTTCGACACACCGTCACGTACTACCTGTAGCGCATCCTCAGAGGCAAGCAGCTCTTCCTTCGCCTGTCTCAACTTCTGGGCGACTTTGTCATACTCGTCCGCAGATACCAGTTTCTGCTCATAGAGGTTCTTCTCACGCTCATAGTCTATCTTCGCCTGCTGGAGATTCAAGTCGGCAAGACGCACACGGCTCTCAGCAGAGGACAGCTGTGCCATATCAGGAATCACCTTCACCTTGGCAATGACCTCACCAGCCTGCACATAGTCACCGGGCTCTTTCATCAATTGTGTGATGATACCACCTATCTGCGGTTTGATATTCACCTCATTACGAGGTTCTATCTTACCCGTGATAATAGTTGTCTTCTTCACTTCGTTCATCTCTGGGAAGAACTCGTTATACACCATCTCTTTAGGTTGTGACTTCTGCGAAGGTCCCAATGAAGATCAAAGCAATGATTGTTGCGATAATCAGTTTTCTGTACTTTTTCATATGATATTGGTTTTTGTTGTTTTTTCTTTTTAGATATTTCGATATCTCGAGATGTCGATATCTCGATGATCAATGACTCATTATTCGTCTCGCATTGCGTCAACGGGTTTGATGCTCATGGCACGTGCCGCTGGGGCAAGTCCTGCCAGCACACCCATCAGACTGACCATCAGGGCGGCAACGATGGCTGTCCAGAAACCCACTTGGAAATGCGCCTTCAATATACCATCCTCCGTATTACCTAACTCCAGCATCTGTAATATGAAGACGGCAAAGAGGATTCCACTCATACCAGCCACCAAGGTCAACACGATACTCTCAGAGATAATCTGTGATAATATCATCCTTGGAGTGGCACCGATAGCACGACGGATACCTATCTCCGTCGTTCGCTCACGAACGGTCACCATCATGATGTTCGACACGCCAATAGCTCCTGCAAGAAGCGTTCCGAGTCCTACCAACCAGATGAGGAAGTTGACACCCTTGAAGAGATTGTCAAGCATCTGGAAGAGCACCTCCGTATTGAACACCATCGCACCCTGCTCGTCCGTCGGGTCGACATAGTGTGCTCTTGCGATGGTCTCACGGATACGAGAAGTCAACTTGCTCATCACGACGCCCTGACGACCAGTAGCAGCGATAAGGTCTATTTCCGTTCCTCTATTATAAGTCTGCTGCACCAAGGTCAACGGTAACGTGATCTGCTCCTCAGTACGACCATTGATGTTGATACCTGATGAATTGTAGTCGACACCAATCACCTCATAATAGGTGGAGTCCACACGGATGCTCTTGCCACAAGGGTCACCCCCCTCTTTGAAGAGGTCCTTGTAAATCTTCTTTCCCAATACGCATACCTTACGATGCTCCAAGATATCCACTTGGTTGATGAATCGCCCATAATACATCTTAGGAGAGACCACTTCCGCATATTCCGGCGTGACACCTTGTATGCGAGGTATCGTCCTCTGCTCCCCATAATAGGCAGTATTGGACTTTCCCCATGGAGAGAACAAGATGGGTGCTACCACATCCAACTCCGGCACACGCTGACGCAAGCGTTCGATATCTTTCTCGTCCATCGTCCACCAGCGTCCCTTACGGAACCCCTTATAGGGCTTGGTGGTCTGTTGCGACCATATCATGACAGTATTCGTGGCAAAGCCCTCGAAGTTACTTTGCAGTATCTCCTTCAGTCCCTGTCCACCACCTATCAAAGCAATGAGCATGAAGACTCCCCAGAACACGCCGAAGCCTGTGAGGAAGGAACGTGACTTATTACGAGTCAACGTATCCAGTATTTCTCTGTAACTGTCTAAATCTACTCTCATCATCAGTCTGCTCTTAATGCCTCTATGGGGCGGATTCGTGATGCTTTATAGGCAGGGATCAGTCCTGCGATAGTTCCTGCGATGACCATCACCATGGTAGCCTCGAAACAAACATCGAGTCCCACAGTGGGGTTCAGGAACATTGTCGCCTTAAACAGTCCCGTATCAATGGTGTCATGTCCGACTGTCGCATCCATATACTCATTGGCACAGACACCCAGTACCATTCCAATATATCCGAAGAAGGTGGTGATGATGACACTCTCCACGATGATCAAGCGGAGGATGCTCCATGGTTTGGCACCTATCGCCTTGCGGATGCCGAACTCATGGGTTCGTTCCTTGACCGTTATCAGCATGATGTTCGACACACCCACGATACCACTCAACAAGGTAAACAATCCCACAATCCATAATGCTGTGCGGATAATACTGATACCCTGCTGCATCTGAAGGTTCTGCGTATAACGGTTCCACAACCAGATAGCACTCTCATCCTCAGGGTGAGCCTGGTGGTTGGCATTGATACGACGGCGGTAACCCTCCTCAAAGTCCTCATTCGCCTTCTCTGTGTTCAGTCCATGGAAGGTGAACTCGATATTGCCAGCGTCATCGGTATTGGCACCATAGATACTCTTGATAGCGGAATAAGCGGAGAACGCCGTTGCCTGCTCATCCTCGTCATCCTTATAGATACCTACCACCTGGAACATGAAGTTATTCACCTTCACATGTTGTCCCAATAACGAGCGATAGTCCTTGGGGGCAAGCTCCTTCGCCTGTTTATTACTCAGTACCAGCACCTTACGTTTCTCCTGCTGGTCGATATCATTGATAAACCGTCCGTCCAGCATCTCCATCTTGTCAATCTTCGTATGGTTAGGATAGACACCAAGGATGGTCGTACTGATATATTCCTGGTTGTTGGAGATGGTTGCCGAGATACTATACCGTGCACCCACCTCGTCAATATTCTCATTGAACTCCTCGTCCGTCGCCTCGACATCTCTGGTCTGCAGGCGGATATACCTACCCTCCTTCATACCCTGATAGGGTTTGGTTGTCTGACCGCCAAAGACGACCATGGAGTTAGACAGGAAACGCTCACTCTGTTGCAGGTTGGCATTGATCAGTCCGTTACCGGCTCCCAACAGGACGATAAGCATGAAGATACCCCATGCCACCGCGAAGCCCGTCAGTCCTGTACGCAACTTATTGCGCTGTGCCGTCTGCCATATCTCCTTCAATAACTCCATCTTTGATTCTGATAATACGGTTAGTCTGCGCACCCACATTAGGGTCGTGGGTCACGATAATCTGTGTCATTCCCTCGTCGGCATTCAGTTGTTTAAGCAACTGCATCACCTCCACACTCGTCTTGGAGTCAAGGGCACCCGTCGGCTCATCGGCAAGGATGATCTGGGGCTTGGTAATCAGTGCACGGGCAATGGCGACACGCTGTTTCTGTCCACCACTGAGTTCGTTGGGGTAATGCTCTGCCCAGTCCAAGAGACCCAGGCGCTCGAGGTATTCCAGCGCAAGGGTGTGCCGCTTCTTACGCGACACCCCTTGATAGAAGAGCGGCAACTCCACATTCTCTACTGCTGTCTTGAAAGAGATCAGGTTAAATGACTGGAAGATGAATCCAATCATGTGGTTCCGATACTCTGCGGCTTTCGACTCGGAGAGGTTCCAGATGGGTACTCCATTCAGCAGGTACTCCCCACTGTCGTAGTTGTCAAGAATACCTAATATATTCAATAAGGTAGACTTGCCGGAGCCTGACGCTCCCATGATGCTGACGAACTCCCCTTTCTGGATATCGAGTGAGATACCTTTCAGCACATGGAGCGGCTGGGCTCCCTGGTAGGTTTTATTGATGTCTTTTAAATGTATCATATCTGTCCGTTAGACGTTATAGGTATCGAAAAGGTTGCACACCTCTTCCCTATTTATTCCCAAAAGTCTCATTTGCCGAAACATCTCCGGCAGTTTGTTGTCCATGAACTCCCTCTTGCGAGCCTGCAGGATCTGCTCCTTCGCACCAGGGGTTACGAAGTAGCCCAGTCCCCTTTTATTATATATAATGTTCGCGCGAGCCAGTTCATCATAGGTCTTGACGGCTGTATTGGTATTCACCTCCAGCATCACGGCATACTCCCTGACGGAGGGGATACGGTCGTCGTCCTTGTAGGTGTCGGCAAGTATCTCGTCACAGAGGCGGTCAGCCATCTGCAGGTATATTGCTTTCTCGTTAGTGAATGTCATACGTTCAACCATTTATTGTTAATCGCCTGTACTCGGCAGAAGATACGGTAACTCAACCAGTAGTTGAAGCAAGTCAAGAGATACAGGCATACCATGATGACATACATTGCCGGATGTACATGGAGACCGTTCTGCTCATCATAACTCAATAGGTTGATATTACCTTCAAAGTCGATGTGATGAAGTATGTTCACGATGATGATAAAGCACAACACCAGAACCAATGTCGTGAACAAGAACTGCTGACGACGGAATGCTGTTCCTCCCAGCATATAGAGGGAATGGAAATATAGGGTTGCTCCTATGGCGAAGAAGAATCCCCACCACCACCGATAGATGTTATCAACATTCGGACCCGTGACTGTCACATGGAAGTCGGGTGTTAGATGACTTAGGAAAGAGGGTACTCCCCAGATCATCTCATGCCCGAAGGCGGGTGCCATCAACGTACGGATGGAGTCCGCACAGAAGAAAGCGACAAAGGTCACGATGGCGACGACGACAGTCGACTGGATCCAACTGTTGACATACTTCTCCAAATTAGAGGCTGGGAACATCAGGTAGGCGATGCGGCTGCGAGTGTCCTTCAATACGGAGAAGATGCCTGTGGCACCAAAAAGCATGGAGAAGAAGAAGAAGACAATACTGAAACCAACGGCATTATCTACTCGCAGCCTAGAAATATCCTGACCATTGTAAACGTCTTCGTGAATGACTTCTACCACTTCCATCATGAACATCTCCGCAAAGAACAACACGAGGAAGAAGATAAGGAACAGTCTCAACCAGAAGTTGCGTCCCATCAGCAACTGACACTTAAAGGTCAAAGCGAATCTATGGAAATCGAAGTTTTTCATTTTGTCTGCGTTTTGAAGTTAAACAATAGTTCGAGGTTGATCTGCGTCTCAGGTTGTCCCTCCTTGCGTTCAGCGATGACGGCATTACCCTGCAAGGTGGGCTCTGCATAGAGCACGCTGTCGTCCATCTCCTGAGGGGCACGATACTCGAAGGTGTACTTGTCGGTAATCTCCTGCACTGACGCATTGAGCAGCATACTGCGCTGGTCGAGGATGAGGATGTGGTCGAGCAACTGCTCCACGTCATGCACCTGATGGGTAGAGATGATGATGGTACGATTCTCTGTCATGTGCTGTGCGATGACCTTGCGGAACTGTGACTTAGAGGGGATATCCAACCCGTTGGTAGGCTCATCCATGAAGAGGTACTTGGTGTTGGTGGCAAGGGCGAACGACATATACGCCTTCTTCTTTTGTCCCATCGACAACTCATTGAGTTTCACATGACGGTCTAACTCAAAGTCCTTCAAGCAACTATCCAGTACCTCGTCAGAGAACTTGGGATAGAAAGGACGGTTGAGGTCGGCGAACTCAGACAGACGGATGGGTGGCAGATCAAACTCCTCTGTGACGAGGTACATGTCACGCAGTACCTCTGGCTGTCTCTTGTATGCAGCGATACCATCGCAACATACTGAACCCTTCGTAGGACGCAGCAGTCCTGTGAGCAGATAAAGCAGTGTCGACTTGCCCGTTCCGTTCTTGCCGAGCAGTCCATAAATACGGTTCTCCTCCAGTTGGAGACTGAATCCGTCAAACACAAGCGCCTTCTGACCCTTGTACTTGTAACTGATGTTCTCAACGTTAATCATACGTTCTTTCCTTTTATAAGTTATATCTTTCGTTGTCTGTATTAGTGTACCACCTTAATAGTACACTGCAAAGGTAGTAATTAAAATGCTTCCCACCAAACATTTCAGCGACTTTTTTTAATGAAACGAGATATTTAACATTTCCACATTATATATTATTACACGTGTAAGGAGATTACCCTGTTATTGCAATTTAAGTTAGATTGCAATCACTCCCATCATTGTGTATCGACGAATAAGTGCCGATTAACACTTATTGGGATATTTCTTTTCACCAAAGCAGCCGATATTACAAAAAAAATGACTACCTTTGCACGACCAATAAACCAGATAATATGAAACGCCCTATTATCAACCGACAATTATTTGTCGCTATCCTTCTCGTGCTTGTCTGCATGCCAATGAACACATGGGCACAGACTTCAGGTAATGACACTGCCAGTATCCACGTACTCAATGAGGTGCGTAAGTATTTTAACTCAGACAACGAAGGTGCCTTCTATATTGCTGCAGAGCGGTATCGGGAACACTATCTGAGTAAAGGCGACCTGCCCTTCTACTACAAGGGGTGGATGCATGAGGTACTGTATGATGTCAACCACAACCATTTCTATCGTGCCATGCGGAAGACAAACCTGATGCATAACGATATGCGAAAACGTCATGCGGAGAAAGAATACTATAACGCAACCCACCTGCGAGGTATCATCTATTCACTGATGGGTAACATGGAACTGGCTCGACAATATTTCGAGAGAGCCATGGAGGAGGTGGACCACTCACAGCCCACCAACCTCATCTCCCTTTATATGGACCTTGCTAATATCGAGATGGACACCAAACCAGCAGAGGCGATGAAGCACCTGGACTGTGCCATCACCATCATCAAGGCAAATGGGGGACGGTATGAGTATAGTGACGCTATTGGCTTCAAGGTGATTATCGCTTATGCGATGCGTGACTGGGACACTCTCAACAAAGCATACCATGAGTATATGAAGCTGCAAAACACCATTGGTGATGACTTCAGCATGACCTATTACCACTATGTGAAAATCTGCAAGAACATCGCAGACCACCATTACGGAGAGGCTATCCGACTCACCAACCTGCTGACGAACTCCACTGACCAGTATAAGTTCCAGACTGAGATATACGAGATGGCTGGGGATACCGCCAAGGCTTTCATCGCCCAGAAGAAATATACTGCCGTCAAAGACTCTGTCAATAATGTGATCATGGGCGAGGAGATGGTAGGATCGGCAAGCGACCTCGCCAAGGTGGAGCGACTGAACGAGGAATACAGTAAGAATTCTGAACGTATGAAATGGAGTATGCTGGCACTCGTGCCCATCGCTTGTCTGATGCCTATCGCTGCCTGCCAATGTCACAAGAGGAAATATACCAAGAAGCTACAGCAGCAGAATCAGGAGTTGAAGATTGCGAGAGACAAAGCCCAAGAGGCGGAACGCATGAAGATCAACTTCATCCAGAATATGACACACGAGATTCGCACGCCCTTGAATATCATTAGTGGTTTCGCACAAGTCATCAGCGACCCTGATACGGATATCAGCAAGGAGGAACGTGCGGAGATAGCTACTCGCATCAATAGCAGCACGAACAATATCGTGAATATCATCAATGAGATTCTGGATATCTCTGGTAAGGAGAGCATCCACTATATCGACAAGAGCGACCTCATCAGCTGTAATGAGTTGGCTAAACAAATATTGGAACCCTTTCAAGAGAATGAGCACCATAATGACATCCGATTCTCAAGCAGTCTGAAGGATCATTACAAAATCAAGACAAACATCAAAGAGGTTGAGAAAATACTTAACAACCTAATGGGCAATGCCTGCAAGTTTACAGAACAAGGTGTCGTGACTCTGTCTTGTTACCACGATGACATAGAAAAGGATTTCGTCTGCTTCAGCGTGACAGATACAGGAAAAGGCATCAAGGAAGGAGAAGAAGAGAAAATATTCGAACATTTCTACAAGGTAGACGCTTACAAGGAGGGAGTGGGACTTGGTCTGCCACTTGCTCGAAGGGTAGCTCGTCAGATGGGAGGTGATGTCGTCTTGGACACATCCTATAAGGAGGGAAGCCGCTTTATCCTAAAACTGCCCACCGCTTAATCAGCCACGCTGGTCTGCTCCCCACATCATCTTCTCGCGCAAAGTGTGGAAATACTTCTGTCCGGCACGCTTGACAACCTTCACCTTGTAGGGAGCCTTACGAAGGGTGAGACGGGTACCCTCACTACATTTCTCTGAGCGACCGTCAAGGGCAACCAGGAAATTATGGGAGCGGCTCTCTACCGTCAGACATATCTCCGCATTATCAGGAATCACAATCGGACGGATGTTCAGGGAGTGAGGAGCAACAGCTGTCATGGAGAACACACACGTTCCCGGGACGATGATCGGACCTCCTACGGACAGCGAATAGGCAGTAGACCCTGTCGGGGTGCTAACCACCAGTCCGTCAGCCTGATAGGTCGTCAGATAATCTCCATTCACAGATGCCCTTATGGATATCATCGACGCATTGTCACGCTTGAGGATGGCGACATCGTTGAGGGCACAATGATAACCTTTCAAGGGTGTACCGTCTGTCTCTACGGCGATGGCGGCACGGGTCTCGATGGAATAGTCACCCTCATAGATCGACTCTACGATATGCTCGATCTCTCCGGCACTGATATCGGCAAGGAATCCCAGGCGTCCCATGTTCACACCTAAGATAGGTATCTGCTTGTCACCTACCATACTTGCCGCACGAAGGAAGGTGCCGTCTCCTCCCATCGAGATGACGAAATCAGCATCAAAGGCAGCCCCCTCGAACACTTTTACCGATGCTACGTCCAGATGCTGATGACACACCAAGAAGTCGTAAAACTCCTTTTCTATACAGACATCTGCCTTGCGATCAGAGAGACAGGTCAGTATCTTGGCGATGGATACTGACTTCTTCGGCTGGTAGGTATTGCCGAAAATAGCAAAACGTAGTTTTCGTGAGGTCATAAAAAATCTGTCTTTTTTAGCCGTTATTTGACAAACATTTCGTATCTTTGCCGTGTATTATGTGCGCAAAGGTACAGATTTTTAGTGAAAAAGCGCATAACTAATGGAACAAATTTACTTAGAAAATGACAAAACTGAGTGTAAATATCAACAAGATTGCCACCCTACGCAATGCCAGAGGGGGCAATAACCCTAACGTCCTCTCTGTTGCCCGAGACATAGAAGTATTTGGGGCTCAAGGCGTTACCGTTCATCCACGACCAGACGAGCGTCATATCCGCTATCAAGATGTGCGTGACTTGAAACCGCTTATCACCACAGAGTTCAATATCGAGGGCAACCCCATCGACTCTTTTGTCGATTTGGTCTTAGAGGTGACTCCCAAACAGGTGACATTAGTACCTGACGGACATGACCAGATCACGAGTAATCACGGATGGGACACCATAGAGAACAAAACGTTCCTGACGGATATCTGTAAGGTCTTCAAAGATGCCGGTATCCGTACCAGTATCTTCGTTGACCCAGACCCCAAGATGGTAGAGGGTGCCAAGGCTTGTGGCGCCGACCGTGTCGAGTTGTATACGGAGCCATACGCGTCCCAATATGCCGCCGACCGTGCTGTGGCTATCGCCCCTTTTATCGCTGCCGCCGAGGAAGCGAGAAAGGTGGGATTAGGACTGAACGCAGGTCATGACCTCTCCTTGGAGAACCTGCAGTACTACCACCAGATGATCCCATGGACGGATGAGGTGAGCATCGGGCACGCCCTCGTCTGCGACGCCCTTTATCTGGGACTGCAAGAGACGATAAAACGTTACCTACAAGCATTACAATAAAAAGATGAAGAAAGTATATGTTTTCTTAGCCGACGGCTTCGAGGATGTCGAGGCGTTGATACCCGTTGACGTGCTGCGTCGCGGTGGTGTGGATGTGACAACAGTGAGTATCATGGGTGACTATCTGGTAGAGTCAGCCCATGGAGTACGCATCATGGCAGACACCCTTATTGAGGATGTTGACGTGAGTGATGCCGACCTGCTCTTCCTCCCTGGCGGCATGCCGGGTGCCAGCAACCTTTACGACAACCAGCGTGTCTGCGAGGCAGTGAAGGCACAGGCAGAGAAAGGAAAGAAAGTGGCTGCCATCTGTGCCGCCCCTGCTGTGGTATTAGGACAGTTGGGAATCCTAAACGGCAAGCGTGCCACCTGCTATCCCGGGTTTGAGCATCTGTTGGAGGGTGCCACCTATACGGGTGAACTCGTGACTATCGACGGCAACATCACCACTGGTGAGGGACCTGCTGCCGCCTTCCCATTCGCTTACGATTTGTTAGGTCAGCTCGTCAGCCCACAGGTTGCTGACCAGATTGCGGAGGGTATGCGTTTCAAGCATTTGATGGCATAATGGATTATATCATTATTGTCGCAGGAGGAAAGGGACTTCGCATGGGAGGAGAGATTCCCAAGCAGTTTCTGCCGATTGGCGGGAAACCTATTCTCATGCGAACTCTGGAGCGTTTCCGTGCATATAGCGAGTCGTTGCAGATCATTCTGGTTCTTCCTAAGGACCAGCAAGAATACTGGCTGAGCCTCTGCAAGGAATATCATTTCCCCCTCCCCCAACAGGGAGGGGCAATGGGCGGGTCTTACCAGATGACGGATGGCGGAGAGACTCGCTTCCATAGTGTACAACATGGACTCGCCCTGATTCCTGATGATATGGAAGGAGTGGTGGGAGTACATGACGGGGTGCGTCCCTTCCCCAGTATTGAGGTCATCCGCAACTGCTATGAGACGGCACGGACAAAGAAAGCCGTCATCCCTGTCATCCCTGTCGTGGAGACTTTAAGGAAGATAGTCACTATAGGAACTATAGGTACTATAGGCACTATAGGTACTATAGAAACTATACCCCCTCCCTCCCACACCGTCCCCCGCAACGACTACCGTCTGGTACAGACCCCCCAGACTTTCGACATCCAACTGCTGAAAGCCGCTAACCAGCAACCCTATAACGACAACTTCACAGATGATGCCTCTGTCGTGGAGAGTTACGGATATGAGATCACTCTTGTGGAGGGCAACAGGGAGAATATCAAGATTACAACCCCCTACGACTTGAAGATTGCGGAGGTACTGATAGGATGACGGACATACTGCAACAAGACATACAGTTCCTGACGGGTGTTGGACCTAACAGGAGGAAGATGCTCAGTCAGGAACTGGGCATCGAGACTTTTGGTGACTTGTTGCAGTATTATCCTTATAAACATGTGGATCGCAGTCGTATCTACTCCATCAGGGAACTGACTGGCGACATGCCTTTCGTACAAGTGAAAGGACATATTCTCAGTTTCGAGACGTTCAAGATGAGTGCCCGCAAGGAACGGGTGGTCGCTCATTTCACCGATGGCAGTGGTAAAGTGATGGACCTGACATGGTTCAATGGCGGGAAATATGCCAAACAGAGTTATAAGATAGGTACGGAGTATATCATCTTCGGACGACCGAATGTCTTTAACGGACGTATCAACGTCACCCACCCCGACATCGACGCCGCCGACAAGCTGGAACTCTCCACGATGGGTATGCAACCTTATTACAACACGACGGAGAAGATGAAGAAGAGCGGACTTAACTCCCGTAGTGTTGAGCGTTGTGTCAAAACGCTCCTCGACACCCTCAAAGCCCCCTTGCCAGAGACCCTTCCCGACTTCATCACCAGCCGCCTCCATCTCATGAGTCGTGACGAGGCTCTTCGCAAGATCCATTATCCTCAGAACGCCAAGGAACTGGAACAGGCTCGCGTCCGCTTGAAATTCGAGGAGCTATTCTATGTCCAATTAAATATATTAAGGTATGCCAGCGACCATCGTCGTAAATATCGTGGCTATGTGTTCTCACGAGTCGGCGACTACTTCAACTCTTTCTATCATGACCACCTGCCCTTCCAACTGACGGAGGCGCAGAAACGGGTGATCCGTGAGATTCGCAAAGACACAGGATCTGGACGACAGATGAACCGTCTGCTGCAAGGTGACGTAGGCAGTGGTAAGACTTTAGTGGCACTCATGTCCATGCTCATCGCCCTTGACAACGGCTATCAAGCATGTATCATGGCACCGACGGAGATTCTTGCGGAACAGCATCTTCAGACTATTCAGGACTTTCTCAAAGGAATGGATATCAGCGTGGAGCTGTTGACGGGTATCGTGAAAGGCAAGAAACGACAGGAGGTGTTGGAAGGACTACAGGATGGCAGCATCCAGATTCTCGTGGGAACCCATGCTGTCATCGAGGATACCGTTATCTTCTCCAACCTCGGCATGGTGGTGGTTGACGAGCAACACCGCTTTGGCGTCGCCCAGCGTGCCAAGCTATGGAGCAAGAACAACAACCCACCCCATGTGCTGGTGATGACGGCAACGCCCATCCCCCGTACACTTGCCATGACCCTTTATGGGGATCTGGACGTCAGTGTAATTGACGAACTGCCCCCGGGACGCAAGCCTGTGGTCACCACCCATGTCTTTGACCGCAGCATGCCTTCCCTGTATGACGGACTGCGTAAGCAGATCAACCAAGGCAGACAGGTCTATATCGTCTTCCCACTCATCGAGGAAAGCGAGAAAATAGACCTCAAGAACTTAGAGGACGGTTTTGAGGTGTTACGACAGGTATTCCCTGAATTCCGGCTCAGCAAGGTACATGGGAAGATGAAACCCAAAGACAAGGAAGAGGAGATGCAACACTTTGTCAAGGGTGAGACACAGATGCTCGTCGCCACCACCGTCATCGAGGTGGGGGTAAATGTCCCCAATGCCTCTGTGATGGTCATTTTAGAGGCTCAACGCTTCGGACTCAGTCAGTTACACCAGTTACGCGGACGTGTCGGACGAGGTGCCGACCAAAGCTATTGCATCCTTGTCACTAACCACCAGTTGAGTGAGGACACCCGTAAGAGAATCGACATCATGTGCGAGACGAACGACGGTTTCCGTATCGCCGAGGCAGACTTGAAACTACGAGGACCCGGTGACTTGGAAGGAACCCAGCAGAGTGGTATGGCTTTCGACCTGAAGATTGCCGACATTGCCAGGGACGGACAACTCGTACAAATGGCGCGTGACGAGGCACAGATGATTATCGATGACGACCCCGAATGCGTGTCCGATAAATATTGGATGCTATGGAACAGATTACGTCAATTAAGGAAAACAAACGTTAACTGGGCAGCTATTTCCTAATGCAAAGTGTTAAATAACACACAATTATTGTTAACGCACACCACATTTCTTGCCGACTTACTACTTTTTTTATTACCTTTGCAACGATATTTTTCCTAGTGGGAACTAATTTGAACCGAAAATAATATATTATGTTTACTAAAAGACATTTTAAAGGCATTGCTATTTCATTTGCTTTAACTATAATCGCCATCCCTACGATGGGACAGGATCTGCTTGCCAAGCAGGCTCCTATCGACCGCAAGATGAAGGCGGTCGACAGCATGGCACTCCACAGACTTATTCAGGCTGAGAGCTATGACTCTCCCGCAGCCGACCTTTATAACGACTGGAACAACCGTTATGCCCATAAGGCAACGGTGTTACCCGATTCCTTCCGTATCGACCTGCGTGATTTCTGCATGCCTACCTCAAGCCGTGTGCTGACCAGTAACTTCGGTGCCCGTTGGGGACGCCAGCATAAAGGACTCGACATCAAAGTGTATATTGGTGATACCATCCGTGCCGCCTTCAGTGGTAAGGTGCGTATCGTAAGATATGAGGGACGTGGCTATGGTAAGTATGTCGTCATCCGTCACTATAATGGTCTGGAGACTATCTACGGTCACATGTCCAAGCAACTGGTAACAGAGGAGCAGGAGGTTCGTGCCGGTGATCCTATCGGTCTGGGTGGTAATACCGGACGTAGCACTGGTTCTCACCTGCATTTCGAGACCCGTCTGTGTGGTATCGCCCTGAACCCAGCCTTGATGTTCGACTTCAAGAATCAGGATGTCGTTAACGACTATTATGTATTCCGCAAAACCACTTACAACCGTGAGTCTGCCGAGGCGACTCGTCTACGTGGTGTCGGAGGTATCGCAGTGAATGGTGACCTTGACATCCCACAGCAGTCATACGCTTCCGCACAGCCAGCCAACACCAAGAAGGCAAAGACACACGGCACCCGTTTCCACAAGGTGGCAAAGGGTGAGACGCTGTCTTCTATTGCCCGCAAGCGTGGTATGACGGTAAGTGCTATCTGTAGGTTGAATCATATCAAGGCGACAACCCGTATTAAACCAGGACAAATCCTAAGATATAATTAAACCAAACAATCCCACGGCGTGAAGCCGTTGACCAGAAAAAATCTAAATGAAACAGAAAATTATGTTTTGCATCTTACTGATGCTTCTATCCTCTGTGGATGTCGCATTGGCAAAGGGCAAGAAAAAGAAAGCAAAGAAAATCCAACGTACGGAGACGGTATATGAGGAGATCGACAACTTCGACTTCCTGTATGCTGACGGTTACGATGTCAATATGAGTTTCGCCTCTACTGACGACATCCTCAATCAGGCAACCTCTTTGATTGGCGCGCGTTATCGTCTTGGCAGTAAGGGACCGTATACCTTTGACTGCTCTGGCTTCACCAGTTATGTATACAAGCAGAACAACATAGCGATCGGCTGTTCCTCTCGCGACCAGTATGCCCGTAACATCCCTATCCGCCGGGAGGAGATGCAGCCGGGAGACCTGGTGTTCTTCACCAGTCCGAACTCCGGTCGCAGTGTAGGACACGTGGGTATCGTTCTGGATTACAACCCCATCGACAATACCTTCACGTTCATCCATGCCAGTACGAAGAGCGGTGTGAAGATCAGTCACTCCACAGACGGGAACTACAGTCGCCGGTATATTGGTGTCCGTCGTGTCGCAAAATAAGAAATCATGAAAGTAAGACTTTTCCTATTAACGATATTAGCAGGTTACGCAGTAGCCTGCTTTTCTGATGATATCACCGTCGCCATGACAGGGGATATCATGATGGGTACGACCTACCCTGGTATCTCACTGCCTCCGAAGAATGGCGAGGAGGTGTTCCGTGACGTGAAACCCATCCTGCAACGTGCCACCATCACCGTCGGCAACTTGGAAGGCACTCTGTTAGATGGCGGTAAGAGCACCAAGGGCGGTGGTCCCAACAGCTATTCTTTCCGCACACCGACCAGTTATTCGCATTTGCTGAAAGATGCCGGTTACGACTTCCTGAGCATGGCAAACAACCATGCCAACGACTTTGGCGCCGAGGGTATCGCCAGCACGGAGCAGCAACTGAACCTTCAGGGTATCAAGTTTGCGGGTATCAAGGGACATGTGGAGTCTGCCGTGGTCGTCCGCAACGGTATCAAGTTCGGGTTATGTGCCTTCGGACATAACCAGTACACCCTCAAGCATCGTGACTTAGAGACCGTCAAGCGTATCATCGACGACCTGAAGAAGAAGTCGGATATCGTCATCGTCTCCTTCCACGGTGGTGCAGAGGGACGCTCTAAGAACCATCTGCCGCAAGGTGCGGAGAGTTTCTTGGGAGAGGATCGTGGCTCCCTTCGTGAGTTCGCTCACTTCTGTATCGACAACGGAGCCGATGTCGTCTATGGTCATGGTCCCCATGTGGTACGTGCCACCGAGGTCTATAAAGGTCGTTTCATCGCCTATAGCCTTGGTAACTTCTGCACCCCGTACGGTATGAGTCTTGCAGGCATATCAGCCTACTCCCCTGTCGTAGAGATCAAGATCGACAAGCAAGGTCGTTTCCTCAGCGGCAAGATCCACTCCTTCCTCCAGCAGAAAGGTATCGGTCCCCGTAAGGATGCCAACCAACATGTCGCACGTGAGATGATGAACCTCACCAACAGTGACGTTCCCCATAGCGAGGCACGTATTGATCACGACGGCAATATCACGCTGAAATAAGCAAGAAGCCTTACCCTTTTCGTTTAGCCCGATGCCTGAAACGAAAGTAAACCCCGTAGGCAACCATTAGGTTCCAGTAAGGAAACCAGTGGTTTCCTTACTGGAACCCATCGGTTTCCTACGTGGGAACCACCCTTTTCCCCCATTCGGACTACCCATTAGCCCCATCGTAGCATGGCAAGAAGTTAAAGTTTGTTTGTGTAGCAGTAATTATTATGTAAAACATTTGGAGGATATTAGTATTTTACTTATCTTTGCACCACAATTAGGCTCATGGCTACGCATACTCGAAAGCTGCCTGTTGCTGCTTATTCTTAATAATGGGTATGCCGACCCTTGAGCGTTTTTTTATCAATTAATCAGATATGAGCAGAAGAGACAACAATTTACCGCCAGTCAAAATTGCAGTTCTGATAGATGGGAGCTTTTTTATTAAACGCTTCAATCATTTATATAATAAGGACGGGAATATGACAGCTGAACAGGTAGCTGACCATCTTATAACAATGTCAATGAAGCATGTTGGGGATAATAATATCCTATACAGAATATTCTTTTATGACTGTGTTCCTTTAGGAAAGAAAATACATAATATTAAGACAAACAGACTGGTAGATTTGTCCAAAACCCCACAATACCAATTTAGGATGGCGCTGTTTGAAGCGTTGAAAAAGAAACGCAAAGTCGCTTTGAGGTTAGGGACAATTAAAGATAACCATAATTGGCAGATACGTTCTTCTGTGGTGAAAGAGTTGTTTAAGGGAGGAAAAACTTTAAATGACATATCAGAAGATGATGTTTACCCTGACTTCAAGCAAAAGGGTATTGATATGAAGATTGGCGTAGACATTGCATCCCTGGCATTCAAGCGTTTGGTAGACACTATTGTATTATTTTCTGGAGATTCTGATTTTGTACCAGCTTCCAAACTCGCAAGACGAGAGGGGATAGATTTTATATTAGACCCAATGCAATCGAGCCACAATTATTTGAACATATAGACGGATTAAAGAGTGTGTCACCATTTAATACAAGAAAAACAAGATAACATAACAAGTCCCACCCTTTCGGATGGGATTCTTTGTATAAATAAAAGTACTACTTTATGCTGGATTTTGCAGGTTTTAGGCAAAAATCTGCAAATCTGCCATAGAATCTGCAAATGCGCAACCCTCTATCATCCAAAAGGTTGCACGGTTTTTTTGCAGATTTGCAGATTTTTCGCGATTTTAAAAATCACATGTAGTATTTTGTCAGGAGCCACTATTTTCTCATCATGACCCCCGTGAAGACACGACCGGAGTTGATGCCTAAGCGACGGGCAGAGAAATAATCTTGGTACTGCTGGTAGGTGCAGATGCCCGACATATAGATATCATTGACACCTATACCCTCTAACTGCAAGCGGTTGCACATCGGGAGGTCGATGTGCCATTTCGCATACATCCGGGCAATCTTAGACATATCGAAGTCAGCATCGGCAAACTGCTGGTAGACCTCCTCCCCCACCTCGAAACTCTCGAGGGAGATACCCGGTCCGACGACCGCTTTCATCTGCGAAGGGTCTGACCCATAAGTCTTACACATCGCTTCCACGGCAACTTGGGCGATACGCTGTACTGTCCCACGCCAACCAGCATGAACGGCACAGGCGGCATGATGCTGCGGGTCATATATAATAATAGGTATACAGTCGGCTGTCGATACCCCGACACACAACCCAGGCACATCCGTCATCACAGCATCCACCCCCTCGATCACTTCCTGTTGCGGTCCGTCAATACGACGCACCTCGACACCATGCACCTGATGGGGCATCACGATATGACAATCCTCTATTCCCAGCAAAGCAGCAAGGGAACGACGGTTTTCCGCTATATGCGAGGCATCATCACCACAATAGTTATTGATATTAAACGCACCATAGTTGCCCATGCTGCAACCCCCATGACGAGTGGTACTGAAGGCGGTCACGCCTTCACCTAAATCATAATAGGTCAGTTGGGGGTTAGGCATCTTCTAGGGTATCTAGGTCTTCTAGGTCATCTAGGTCTTCTAGGTCAATATACTCTATTTCCTCGTCCTCACCCTCATCGGCAAGTTCTTGGGCGAAGCGAGACATGTCCTTGTCACGATGCACCAAGGTGTCCTCTGCCATGACGGCAGCGAGTTTATTGCTCTCCGCATTCAGTTCACGCCACAGGACATCCTTCAACTCGTCGAGTCCCATATTGGCGACAGCAGAGATGAAGACGACGGGAAGGTCGTCTGGCAATGTCTCTTTGAGCATCTCGATGAGTTCAGCATCCAGCAGGTCGCACTTCGTGACGGCAAGGACACGATGCTTATCCAACAGTTCCGGATTAAACTGCGCTAACTCATTGAGCAGAATATCATACTCCCGTTTGATGTCATCCGTATCACCCGGTACCATAAAGAGCAATAGCGAGTTACGCTCGATATGTCGCAGGAAACGCAGTCCCAAGCCCTTACCCTCACTGGCACCCTCGATGATACCCGGTATGTCCGCCATCACAAACGACTTATTGTCGCGATAGCCTACGATACCTAAAGAAGGCTCCATCGTGGTGAAAGGATAGTTAGCAATCTTCGGACGGGCATTCGACAATGCCGATACCAGTGTCGACTTCCCCGCATTGGGGAATCCTACCAGTCCGACATCGGCAAGTAGTTTCAACTCCAGGATAATCGTCATCTCCTGCATCGGCTCTCCGGGCTGTGCATAACGGGGAGCCTGGTTGGTGGCACTGCGGAACTGGAAGTTACCCAGACCGCCACGTCCCCCTTTCAGCAGTACGACCTCCTGTCCGTCATAGGTGACATCACAGACATATTTTCCTGTCTCCGCATTATAGACTACCGTTCCGCAAGGTACGTCGATATATACATCCTTGCCATCCGTACCATGTTTCTTGTCACGACCGCCATTGCCACCATGTTCCGCAAAGACATGTCGCTCGTATTTCAGATGCAGCAACGTCCAGTAGTTATGGTTACCACGCAGGATGACACTACCACCCTTACCGCCATCGCCACCGTCAGGACCACCGTTAGGGTTATATTTCACGTGACGGAGATGCATCGATCCCCGTCCGCCCTTGCCCGACCGGCAGTAAATCTTGACGTAGTCTACAAAGTTGCTTTCCATCTTCTTATAAATACTATAGGAACTATAGTCACTATAGACTATCTATCACCTTCCGGATATCCCCGAAGATACGATCCAAAGTACCCAGCCCATTGATATGATGATGCAGTCCTTCCTGCTTATACCACTCAATCAATGGCTGTGTCTGAGAGTGATAAACAACCAGACGCTTCTTGATGGTTTCCTCGTTATCATCAGCACGACCACTCTGCTGACCACGCTTGATGAGACGTGTCATCAACTCATCCTCAGGAACGTCCAGTTCTATCATCGCAGCCACCTTGTCGCCACGCTCCTCCAGCATCTTCTTCAGAGCCTCAGCCTGTGGGATGGTACGAGGGAAACCGTCAAAGATCACCCCCTTATGACCACGACCGAAAGAGTCATAGACATTCGCGAGGATGCTAATCATCAACTCGTCGGGAATCAACTGTCCGTTGTCGATAAAGCCCTGTGCTGTCTTACCCAGTTCCGTACCTTTCCTGATCTCGTTACGCAGTACGTCACCCGTTGAGATATGTCCCAGTCCATAGTGCTCAATCATCAAGTCACTCTGTGTGCCCTTTCCTGAGCCAGGAGCACCAAAAATCACAATATTCTTCATAATTACTTTCTTTTCTATCCTGTCTTGTTTGATTTGTGTTTCTTTTCCTTTATCCCATTTCGTCCACAAGTCGGTGACGAGGTCTCCTTTGCGAGCCTCGGCATCACTCGGCAGATGTGGCAGTTTGATTTGTCGCATGGTTAACCCTCTATTATCGTATAGATCTCCTTCAGATTGCGTCCCTGCTGGTCATAGTCCAGTCCATAACCCACAATAAAGTCATTGGGGATGGAGAATGCCGCATACTCGACATCAACGTCTACCACTAACCTTTCCGGCTTGACGAATAATGAGCAGACATGTATGGAGGCGGGATTATGAGTACTCAATGTCTCTATCATGCGCTTCATGGTCCTTCCACTATCGACAATATCTTCCACGATAACGATGGTACGCCCGGAGATATCCTCATCGATGCCCATCACCTCCCTGACTGTCCCTGTAGAGGCTGTCCCTTGGTAAGAGGACATTTTCACAAACGATATCTCGCATGGAATCGTCATCTCTCTCATCAAGTCTGCCGCAAAGATAAACGAGCCGTTCAGTACCGCAAGCAATAAAGGAGTCTTACCCTCCATATCCTTGCTTAACTGTTGCGCCAACTCTTTCACACGCTGTTTGATCTCTTCTTCGGAGATTGAAGTCTCAAACGTCTTGTCTTTGATTTTTACGATACTCATAGTGTCAGAATTGCAAATTTGGCACAAAATTACAAATTTTTCGGCAAAGAATAGTTATCAATTAGCATATTTTTCTTAATTTTGCAGTTGTAATGAAAATATTCACCAGTACTCAGATAAAAGAGCTTGACCGATACACCATCGAACATGAGCCGATACCCAGTATCGATCTAATGGAGCGTGCCGCCAAGGCTTTGACACGTGCCATTGCTGATACGTGGAATAATTCCACACCCGTCATCGTCTTTGCAGGACCTGGAAATAACGGAGGAGACGCCCTTGCCGTGGCACGTCTGTTAGGAGACCAGGGCTATCAAGTCTCTGCCTACCTCTTTAATATCAGCGGTCACCTCTCTGAGGAATGTGCAGCCAACAAGAAACGGCTCATAGAGTCGAAACGTACCAAGGCTTTCTATGAAATCACACAAGAGTTTGAACCGCCGCATCTGGAGAAAGGTATGCTCGTGATTGACGGGCTCTTCGGGTCCGGTCTGAACAAGCCGTTGGCTGGTGGCTTCGCCTCTTTAGTGAAATATATCAATGCGTCACAAGCTGAGATCGTCGCTATTGACATCCCCTCGGGGTTGATGACAGAGGATAACACCTATAATATTCGTGCCAATATCATCCGTGCCACCCTCACCCTTACCCTTCAACAACCCAAACTCTCTTTTCTATTTCCAGAAAATCAAATATTCATCGGGAAATTACGGGTATTGGACATTCGTCTCAGCCAAGAAGGTATTGAGAAAATTGAAGCCAACTACACCATCGTAGAAGAGGCGCAAGTCCGCTCTATGCTTTTGGAGCGTGACCCTTTCGCACACAAAGGACAGATGGGACATGCCCTTCTTATTGCCGGCAGCTATGGGATGGCAGGTGCCGCTATCTTATCAACAAGAGCCTGTCTGCGTTCCGGTGTCGGAAAGATAACCGTCCATACTCCTAAGATGAACCGGAATATTCTTCAGATTGCCGTGCCAGAGGCTGTGCTACAGTTTGACCCGGAAGAGACAATCTTCTCAGAGGCTGTGGACACAGAGGACTTTGACGCATTGGGTATTGGACCAGGACTTGGACAGAGTGAGGCTACCGCTATTCCACTGATAGCACAAATGCGACGCGCCACGTGTCCTATCGTTGCTGATGCCGACGCACTGAATATCCTTGCCAACCACCGTGCATGGCTACAACAACTTCCCAAAGGGATTATTCTCACTCCGCATCCTAAAGAGTTCGACCGCATGGAAGGACACTCGGCTGACAGCTATGAGCGACTGACTAAAGCGCGGCATCTTGCCGAGCGTATTCAAGGATATGTCATTTTAAAAGGACGTTATACCGCTATTTGTCTTCCTGACGGTCATGTACTTTTCAATCCTACCGGTAATGCAGGAATGGCGACAGCAGGAAGCGGTGATGTCCTGACTGGTATCATCACTGCGTTGCTTGCACGAGGCTATGAGACTCCTGATGCCTGTATCGTCGGTGTCTATCTCCATGGACTTGCCGGTGACTTAGCAGCCCGTGACTTAGGAGAGGAGAGCCTGATAGCTGAGGATATGATCCAATACCTTGCACGTGCCTTTAAGCGACTGAAAGAGTAAAGCCATGAGACGCCTAAGGATCTTGCTGATTGTCCTCATGCCATTATGTGGAATAACGGTACTGGCTCAACCAATCTCGTCGGCATTGTTACAATCCGGTAAAATACCGGAAGGTACCGTCTATTACCTCCCCAAGACAGCGGTACGCTTCCAGCTCCTTGTAGAGAAGAAGACCTATACCCCTGGCATCTTCTGCAAATATGCAGAAAGATACCTGCATCGTAAGAATATCCCGCAAGAAAAGCAAGTCGACCACCGGCTGATCAACTTCCAACTGAACCTCATGGGTGTTCGTGACACCTCCAAGTGTTTTATTGTCAACCTCAAGGGAAAGAGTGCCACCTCCGAGATCAAGCTCAGTGAAGACGGAGTATTACTTGCCGTCAACGATACGCCTAAACAGGTGCGACAGCCATTACCATTCCATGCAGCACCTAAAAAGAGGCCCGCAGACCCCTTAAAGTTCCTAAGTGCGGATGCCTTGACTGCCGGCAGTATGGCAAGGAAGGCAGAACTCACAGCTATTCAGATTGCCGAGCTACAGGAACATCGCCAGCAACTGATTACTGGCGAGGCAGAAGAGATGCCTACGGACAAAGCACAACTGCAACTGATGCTTGACGAGATAGACCGTACCCACGAAGCGTTGCTTTCGCTCTTCATTGGCACGACGGTATGTGACACGACAGAACAGCAAATCACCATCTGCCCAGATAAAGAGATGAACCGTGAGGTGATCTTCCGTATCAGCAAACAGTTAGGACTCGTAGACAAGGACGACCTCGCAGGTGTTCCTTTCTATGTGAGTATAGAGGACTTACACCAGCAGACACAACAGCAGTATGACTATCCTGAGAACAAAAAGGATGGCGGGTTCTACACCAGTGTCCCTGGTATCGTCCGTCTCACCCTATACAGAGAAGACCAGCAATTAGCCACCTACAATTATCCTTTCGCCCAGTTCGGTTTCACAGAACTCCGTGGAGGCAGTCTCTTTAAGAAGTACCCCACCCAGATGATTCTCAATCCCATTACTGGTGCTATTGAGAAGCTCCATGCTGAGGATTTTCCTTCTGAGGCTTCGCATTGATATCTATCTTCTTCTCCGTTATATTCAAAAAGGATGCCTGCTCCCGCAGACATCCTTTTACAACTACTAACTAACAATGAACTCTTTTACTATTAACCTAACTAAAAATTGAGTATTTAACGTTTACACTATTCGAGTTCAAATTATCAAATATGAATCAAAACTTATTCTATTCTTGGGGAATGTAGAACCAGGACTCTGGAACGCTTACTCGCTCTTCCATCCAGTTTGTTGAGGGATCAACTGCGATAATCATTGGCACCTCACCAGCTTTCGGGAATTGTACATTATTATATACAGTGCTGCTCGCATTCTGTCGTACCTTGATACTGATATTATGGTTGTTGATATCCCATCCTGTCACCGCAAAAGTCTCATCAGGATCTGCTCCCAGTACTCCTGGACGCTCCGGCAACTCAACATCTCCTATTTGAAGAACAAATGGTAATGTACCACCAAGGTGACGGATAGTGGCCTCCTGCGTTTTCTCACCCACATTCCAATGATCAAGCACATCATTGACAAAAACGGGAGTCTTGGGAGTGTACTCTGTGACATCAACAACAATATCATTGAAATCGAAATCATCAGTAGCACCGAGGTCTTCAATCATATAGCGAACGGTCTTGGAGTCATAGACGGTAGTACCCTCTGTTATCTCAACAGGCTTCGGTATCTTCGTATGACCATAAACAAGGAACACGACATCATTAATATCATGGTCGCTGTTTTCAAGATTAGCATCCTCACAAGCAATAATCATATACTCTGAACCGTCAGGCACATTAGCGGGTTTATCAAAACCTTCCAAAGCGAGCATATAATGATCAACTGACGACAACTTGGCACCTTGTTCACAATAGGTGTCTGCACCTTGTGTGATATCAAGATAGAAATACATTTCGTCACCTGCGTGGAAACCATCATAAGTATATGTCTTGGCGCGTACTGCTGAGGCATACATGGTGTTCTTATCAAACTCTCCACCTTCCCCAATGGAGCCTACAGGCAACCAATCGGTGTCTTCGAACTTCACCTCAAGATTCTCATGCTTACTCCAAACCTTATAATCCACACCATTAACCACCATGTGGAGATCCCATTTGGCACCGGCACCTCCTTGATAGATAGGCATAATGGTGAACTTATTGCCAGGAACTGTCATATAGAAAGGCTTACCCAAAGGGCGATTGTCATGCTGCTCTGTCAGTTTTTCCTGCATCCACTTTACCGTATTCAAATCAACATCCTCATAGTCGCCAACCGTGATGACTGGATCAGAAGATGCACCGCGCATAATATCCATTGCTCTTGATTCCTGAGAACTCCCAAAAGTAAAATAAGACTGCTTCGTACTATAGTCCCAACTCTGATTCAGAGTCACATTGGGGTATTTCTGAGCAAAATTCTCAGCATAGGAAGCCTGGTCTTCTCCACCTGCGTCATATCCATACTGTCTTTCACACAAGCAGTCAGCGTGGCGACTGCCGTTAACATCATCAGACTTTTAAAGATTTTTTTCATCTTAATAAATTAATAAATGTATTGTATTATTTAATGATTATCAGTCGTTTTATTCTTCAGACGGTGCAAAATTACAACCTACTTTAATATAAAACAAGTATGTTAATAAAAAAAGTGGAACATACGCCCTCCCCCATTTACGTATTTAGTTAAATACCAGTTTGTTACATTATAAATAAAAGACAATAAAAGTGGACGCTGTATAGAGGTGTCGAAATAACACTTCTATGCGTAAAAACATAAAAAAAGCCCCGAACGAATGTCCGAGGCTTATATATTATATAATAATGTACATGCGAGATTAACCCAGAAAACTTATTCTATTCTTGGGGAATGTAGAACCAGGACTCAGGAACGCTTACTCGCTCTTCCATCCAGTTTGTTGAGGGATCAACTGCGATAATCATTGGCACCTCACCAGCTTTCGGGAATAATACATTATTATATACACTGCTGCTCGCATTCTGTCGTACCTTGATACTGATATTATGGTTGTTGATATCCCATCCTGTCACCGCAAAAGTCTCATTAGGATCTGATCCCAGTACTCCTGGATGCTCCGGCAACTCAACATCTCCTACTTGAAGAACGAATGGTAATGTACCACCAAGGTGACGGATAATAGCCTCCTGACGATAACCTGTCTCAGTCCAAGTTGTCTCTGTCTTGTCTGTATAAGTCGTATAGGTTGGGGTCAGGCTACGAATCTCAGAAACATCTACTACGACATCATTGAAGTCGAAGTCATCAGTTGCGCCAAGGTCTTCAATCATATAACGTACAGTCTTTACCTCATTAATCGTCTCACCTTCCTCAATTTCAATGGGTTGTGGGATACGATCACCATATACGAGGAGCACGAGGTCGTTCATGTCCCAGTCACTTCCACTCTTGTCTGCATCCTCGCAGCCTATAATCATGGCTTGCTTACCAGTAAGATTAGCAGGAATAGGACAATCTGTCAGTGCAAGCATCATACCTTTCAAAGACGATTGCTTATCACCTACGTCCTGATAGTGTTTTGTAATCGTCTCACCACTTCTCGTGTTACCATCTTTAACGACATCCAGATAGAAATACATCTCTGTACCAATAGGGAAACCTGTAAAGGTATATGATCTTGATCTTACAGCTGTTACATTAGCACCATCGGTGGTGTAGAGGGCTTCCCAATGACCATATCCCCAGTCATACTCCTGTCCGTGCAGGTTATGCCACTGGTCATTATCAGTTTCTTTAATCTGGATAGTACCTTCCTTTGTCTCGTTCTGTACAGCACGTTCTCCATCTGCAGGCTCGGTTCCACCCAATCTTTCGAAATTGATCTTCTCCCAAACTTTATAATCAACACCGTCAATCACAACATGCAAATCCCACAATGCACCAGCAACACCCTGATAGATAGGTACAATGGTGAAATCGTTACCCGGCGCCTTCATATAGAAGGGTTTGCCATATTCTGTGTTATTCTCACCCTCTATCAATTTCTCATGCATCCAGGTGAGTGTTGCGTTATCTACCTCGTACCAGTCATTATCCATGGCATAGCCCATTTCACCGGCACGGTTAGCAGAACGCATCGAGCGGTTATCACCCAATGTATAGAAACTATATTTCGTACTATAGTCCCAACTCTGATTCAGAGTCACATTGGGGTATTTCTGAGCAAAATTCTCAGCATAGGAAGCCTTGGCGGTCTTCTCCACCTGCGTC
>CAJONQ010000043.1 GCA_905235835.1 uncultured Prevotella sp. | reverse complement strand
TCATGAAACTGCAGGCACTTTTGCCGGCACGCTGGATTATAATGCCGGTTCCGGAAACTTCAGCGGCACCATTTATACTGAGAATCTATATGAGGGCACTGCCGATGCTCTTTTCTCATCGGCTACGTCGCCTTATTATGTCGCTGCCGACCTGCTACCTAATGGCTACAAGAGCATAGACTATGTGTATATTTATGATAATAGTACTCCAGAAGTAGCTTATGACGATCTATTGGCCCATAATGATTACAATGCTATTACCCTCACCAAAGCTGCTGGAGTAGAGCAGTTAAGCTTTGAGTCAGCTGATCATTATGACAGCGGCTTCGCACTGGCACCAAAGAATGCCATCCTCAACTTCACCATCACCGGCTTGACGGCAAGCACTGAAGTCGCTGTGGTGTTCACAGATGGTTCTTGGACAAATATTACAGGAAGCGTAACCACCGACGCCTCGGGCACAGCCACATTTGCGATAGGCGTAGCAAATGAAACAGACTTAAACGACTTCTCCCTGACCGTGGGCGGCACTGCCATCACGCTCGTCAGCGAAAGCAAGACACTCTCGGCCGGCAAGATTTATAACATCAACAGGAGTGCGGCGGCTGCCGTCACCGACCTCTCGATGGTGGACTGCGCAGGCAATGCCCGCGCCGAAGGCAAGGCATGGACTGCCAACTGCTACATGGTGCATACAGCGGGCGACTACAAGCTGCCCCTGGTCTATGGCAACGCCATCAAGGACGGCGAGACGAATGCCGCTGCCTATACGGGTGTGACAAGTAGTGATGTTGCAACAGCGACCTTCCCCCGTCACGACGGCAATGCCATCACCGCCCCGTGGATTAAGGACAACGGCATCACCGTCGCCACGGCCGAGCTGCTGTGGCAGGACGCCGAGGGGCTGATTACCGCCGTGGGCATCAGTGGTGACTACCTGACGCTGACCGTGGGCAAGGATGCCGCCACGCAGGAGGGCAATGCCGTGATTGCCGCCAAGGACGGCAGCGGTACCGTCGTATGGTCGTGGCACATCTGGGTGACCAAGCAGACCTTCGCCTCGCTGACCACCGTAGCTACGGGCAGCCACGACTACCAGGTGACGCCCGTCAACCTCGGCTGGGTGGCTACTGGCGGCGACGGCAAGCAGGGCTATGCACCCTACTACCAGTGGGGACGCAAGGATGCCTTCATCCCGGGCACGGGAACAGGCAACACCACATCGAAAACGGCACGGTGACGGGCTTCACCTACACGTCCAGCGCCACCGCCACGATAGCCGACAACATCAAGAACCCGACGACGCACTATTACAACACGAGTGGCAACACCACCTGGTACAATATGTGGGATGCGCAGAACACCGCAACGGACAATGTAACGACTGCCACGAAAAAGACCGTCTATGACCCGTGTCCGCCGGGCTTCTGCGTGCCCACGGGCAACCTGTATAAGTATGCAAATGATCAGAGCGGTAGTACAACTTGGGATGGCACGAACAAGGGGCGCACATGGCAAGGCATCTTCTTCCCCGCCTCGGGCTATCGTCGCTACAGCAGTGGCACGCTCGGCAGTGTTGGTTCCTACGGTTACTATTGGTCCGCTTCGCCCTACAGCAGCGACTATGGCCGTTATCTGAGCTTCTATTCGGGCAGCTGGGGCTGGGACAACATCAATCGCGCCTTCGGCTTCCCCGTCCGGGCGGTCGCCGAAGAATAAATTATAAAGTTCCCCGTTCACACGGCGGCCGGTCCTTAAAAGGTCAGCCGCCCTGCTGCCCGAACGTCGGTAAAACGATGTTCGGGCAGCGTTATATATGCCCTAAATTCCAAAATCCCCAATTTTTCAGGTCGTAGTGTTCAGGTCAGGAGGATGGTGAGGACTATCGCCTTTTTTTTCTGAATCGGCAATGCTTTCGCCAAGGATTTTATGAATGATTCACTTTCTACCCGCAGAGAGTCTGCCCCTGCACCTTTATATCCATTCCACTTTTTCGGGAATGATGATTGTTCTTATATTGTTGATAATAAGCGGATTATGAATTTGTCCATCCTGCTGGAGTCTATATTTTGACCGTATTCACTTTAAGTCAATTGGAATTATTCGTAACCTTGCACCGACGGAAGTATAAAATATAAGAACGTGATGCTGGGCCCGGGCGTGAACATCTACCGCACGCCGCTCGGCGGGCGCAACTTCGAGTATATGGGTGAGGACCCCTGGCTGGCCTCACGGATGGTGGTGCCCTACGTGCAGGGACTACAGTCGAAGGGCGTGGCTGCCTGCGTGAAGCATTACGCGCTGAACAATGACGAGGAGTACCGCCATCAGGTGAATGTCATCGTCAGCGACCGTGCGCTCCATGAGATCTATCTGCCCGCCTTTCGTGCCGCTGTGCAGGAGGGTGGTGCCTGGTCTATCATGGGCGCGTACAATCTTTATAAAAACCAACACAATTGTCACAATAATACGATGCTCAACAATATCCTGAAGCACGACTGGGGATTCGACGGTGTGGTGATCTCCGACTGGGGCGGTTGCCACAACACGGAGGAAGCCATCACCAACGGCCTCGACCTGGAGTACGGCTCATGGACCGACGGGCTGTCGATGGGCAAGACCAATGCCTACGACCTGTATTACATGGCTGATGCCTACAAGCAACTGATCAAGGAGGGTAAGTACTCGACGAAGGAACTGGATGACAAGGTGCGCAAAGGTTCACTATTGAGCCAAAAGAGCCAGATGACATAATCAAGGGATTGCCATAAAAATAAAAACGATGGAATGCGTTAACCCAGGTCTAAGCCCATTGGGCGCGTGATACCTCCATCGTTTTCGCTGCAAAGAAATTCTCGTTTGTCATATTTATAGTTTTGTATTTGTGTACAAAGTGGCTGTACTATCTGTACAAAGGCTCTGTACTGGTAGTACAAGGCTTCTGTACTGCCAGTACAAAGTTTGATAAGAAAGTAATCACTCCCACTCGATGGTTGCGGGTGGTTTTGACGAGATGTCGTAGCAGACGCGGTTGACTCCACGTACCTTATTAATAATCTCATTAGAGACCTTCGCCATGAAATCGTATGGCAGATGTGCCCAGTCGGCTGTCATGGCATCAGTGGAGGTGACGGCACGGAGTGCCACGGGATGCTCGTAGGTACGCTCATCACCCATCACACCGACACTACGGACTGTGCTCAACAATATAGCACCAGCCTGCCATATCTGGTCGTAGAGTGACACCTCTATCTCACCATCAGTCATCTGGGCAGGCACACCAGCGGCAAGCACCTTACGTGCTTCCTCACCAGAGAGTTTAACTTTGTATTCACGCAAACCACGGATATAGATGTCATCGGCATCCTGCAGGATACGGACCTTCTCAGGAGTGATGTCACCTAAGATGCGGACGGCAAGTCCTGGACCAGGGAATGGATGACGGGTGATGAGATGCTCAGGCATACCCAACTGACGACCTACACGACGCACCTCATCCTTGAACAACCATTTCAGCGGTTCACAGAGTTGAAGGTTCATCTCCTTAGGCAGTCCCCCCACGTTATGATGACTCTTAATGACCTTACCAGTGATATTGAGTGACTCGATACGGTCAGGATAGATCGTACCCTGGGCGAGCCATTTGGCGTCAGTAATCTTCTTTGCCTCAGCATTGAACACCTCCACAAAGTCACGTCCTATAATCTTACGTTTCTGCTCTGGGTCTGTTACACCAGCGAGGTCACCATAGAACTTCTCGCTGGCATCTACGCCAATCACATTCAATCCCAGCACCTGATAGTCTTCCATCACCTGTGTGAACTCGTTCTTGCGAAGCATACCATGGTCGACGAAGATACAGGTGAGGTTCTTGCCAATCGCCTTGTTCAGCAGGACAGCAGCGACGGAGGAGTCAACACCACCAGAAAGTCCGAGAATCACACGGTCGTTACCAATCTGCTCTTTCAGTTCCTTGACGGTGGTATCAACAAAGGATGCAGCACTCCAGTCTTGCTTAGAGCCACAGATATCCACTACGAAGTTACGCAATAGTTGCGTTCCTTGAATAGTATGGAACACCTCCGGGTGGAACTGGACGGCAAAGACCCCCTTTACCTCCCCCTGTTTAGGGGGAGAACTCATCTCCTCCCCTATGCAGGGGAGGTCGGGAGGGGTCTGACTCCAATAAGCGGCATACTTGACATCCGCAGTCGATGCGATACACTCGAAACCGTCAGGAATAGCGGTAATGGTGTCACCATGTGACATCCACACCTGTGAGCCCTTATCGAATCCCTTGAACAGGGGGTTGTCGAGATTAATCGTCTCCAAATGGGCACGACCATACTCACGGGAGTCAGCCTTCTCCACCTTACCACCGAGAGTGTGGGAGATAAACTGGGCACCATAGCAGATTCCCAATACGGGGAGCCTACCCACAAACTGACTCAGGTCTACCTTGAAAGCCTCGGGATCGTGGACGCTATATGGCGATCCACTGAGGATGACACCAATCACGCTGGGGTCGTCCTTCGGGAACTTATTGTAAGGCAGAATCTCGCAGAAGGTATCCAACTCACGAACACGGCGACCAATCAACTGGGTCGTCTGTGAGCCAAAGTCCAAAATAATAATCTTCTGTTGCATACAATATTATATATTATTAATAAATTTCTCTGCTTGGTCAAGGGTATCGAGCTTACCTACATCCATCAGTCGGAGATCCGTTACCTCATAACCCTTGATAAGATGAGTGGCACAAGCACTCAGATAGAAGTCCATGATGGGGAAACGCTCTTGCCAGTCACTCAACAAAGGTGCCAATGAGGGATGGAACACATGAATCCCCGAGAATGCAAGTCTTCGCAAGTCCCCTAAGTTAGGGGGTTGGGGGGTTGAAGAAGCCTTGTTCAGACCCCTGTAGCCCCCTAACTTAGGGGGCAAAATAAGTTCTCCTGTCTCTATGTTCGTCCACCCTTGCAGACGCATGTCGTCATCGAAGAGAAGATAGCGCTTCGTCTTGCGCTCACTGACAACCAGCAAGGGCGCATCCATCGGCAGTTGTGCCAAATCAAGATTACTGAGGATGTCCACATTATGAATCAGGATGGGACTATCGGCATCGAACAGGGGCAGTGCCTTCTTAATACCACCACCCGTCTCCAAGAGTTGCTCACGCTCATCACTGATTCGGATATCCAATCCGAAATTGCTATTCGCCTTTAGGTAGCCGATGATCTGGTCAGCGAAATGATGCACATTGACAACGATACGCTCAAAACCTGCTGCCTTCAACTTCGTGATGACGTGCCAGAGCAAAGGCTGTCCACCTACAGGCACCAATGCCTTGGGCATCGTGTCGGTCAGGGGTTTCAAGCGGGTACCCAGTCCTGCTGCGAATATCATTGCCTGTCTCATCGTGCCTTCAAAACTTGATTAATATTTTGCTCACGATGACATATCTGCACCTCGACACCAAACTTCTCATGGATATGCTCTGCAAGATGCTGGGCGGAATACACACTACGGTGCTGACCACCTGTACAGCCGAACGAGAACATCAGGGAGGTGAAACCACGCTGGATATATCGACGGACATGCGCATCGGCAAGTTTATAGATACTCTCTAAGAAGGTCAGTATCTCACCATCATCCTCCAAGAAGCGGATGACTGGCTCATCCAGTCCTGTCAGTTGCTTATACGGCTCATAGCGTCCGGGGTTATGGGTACTTCGACAGTCGAACACATAGCCACCGCCGTTCCCACTCTCATCCTCAGGGATACCCTTGCGATAAGAGAAGCTATAGACCTTCACCACCAACGGACCTTGTGCGTCATACTTCGAGAAGGTGGGCGGTCCGTCCTGCGGATGGGGAGTATAGGGATTCCTGTCTGTTGTCTTATAGCCGTCCGCACGACTTGCAACAGTAGCGATCTGCTGGAACTGTGGTAACTCCGTCAATTTACGGAGCAGCGACATCAGATAAGGATAGGGGAAATTGGTGACGGCTAATAACTCCCTGAGATTCTGGATGGCAGGAGGTATTGAGGTGATGAAATGCTGCTTTCGCTCGAAATAGCCACGGAAACCGTATGCACCTAACACTTGCAGGATGCGGAACAATACGAAGAGCGACAGCCGTGCCACGAAATGATGGGGGGTCGGCACCTCGGTAAATTGTTTCAGCGCATTATAGTATTCATACACCAGCTCACGACGTAACTTATAAGGATATTTCGCGGAAGCCTGCCATAGGAAAGAGGCAAGGTCATAGTAATAAGGTCCTTTACGTCCGCCTTGGAAATCGATAAAGTATGGAGCCCCCTTCGGGTCGAGCATCACATTACGAGCCTGGAAGTCACGATAGAGGAAAGCGTCACACTTCTCTGCCGTCAAGTCTTTGGCGAGCAAACGGAAGTCTGCCTCCAGTTTCAACTCATGGAAGTCGAGTTCCGTCGCCTTCAAGAAGCAATACTTAAAGTAATTGAGGTCGAAGAGCACAGAGTTCACATCGAACTCAGCCTGCGGATAACAATGAGAGAAATCCAACTCACGGGCTCCACGCATCTGGATATTCGGCAACTCACGGATGGTGCGCTTCAGCAGCCCCTGCTCTTTCAGCGTATAACGTCCACCAGCCTCACGTCCACCACGGATAGCGTCAAACAACGACACAGTACCAAGGTCAGTTTGCAGATAACGCAGTTCATCCTCACTCACAGCAAGCAAGTGCGGTACCGGCAACTGTCTCTTCGTAAAGTGACGGCACAGATAAATAAAGGCATGATTTTCATCGCGGCTGGTGCCAATGACGCCTACCACGGTAGAACCGTCTTGCGCTGTCATCCGATAATACACACGGTTGCTTCCCGCAACGGGCAACTGCTCTGTTTTCACAGGCTCCGCCCCACTCCATTGCTTGTATAGATTTAGTAACTGATGCATATATTGCTTGCAAAGTTACTAATAAGTAAGCACAATACAAAATAATTTGCTTTAAAAGACATAAAAAAACCGACTGTCTCACGACAATCGGTTTTAAAACAAACTACTTAAAAACTAATCTACTAAAACAAATCAAAAAAAATATCTTTATTTTGCTAAATCCTAATATTATCTTGTCAAAGCTTTTAACCTTTCGACGATGCAAAATTACTAAGTTTGCGTACACAAAACAAGTATTTCTTTGAAAAAGTTATACGTAAATTGATTTAAATCAATGCGAGGAGTCGAATTTTCATTCAACACCTCGCATTTTGATATGTCTGGTTTACAAAACGTTACATTACATCATGCCACCCATACCCGGGTTAGCCATTGGCATAGCAGGCTCCTTTTCTGGTTTGTCTACAATCAGACATTCTGTTGTCAGGAACATACCAGCAATTGATGCGGCATTCTCCAGTGCGACACGTGCAACCTTTGCAGGATCTACGATACCAGCCTTACGCATGTCCTCATACTCATCAGTACGGGCATTGTAACCGAAGTCACCCTTACCCTCACGTACCTTCTGTACGACAACGGCACCCTCGCCACCGCCATTGACGGCAATCTGACGCAGAGGCTCCTCAATGGCACGGCAGATAATATTGATACCAGTCTGCTCGTCAGCATTAGCACCTTTGACATTAACTAATGCCTCCTGAGCACGGATATAGGTTGTACCACCACCAGCGACAACACCTTCCTCTATAGCAGCACGGGTAGCGCACAGAGCATCATCCACACGGTCTTTCTTCTCCTTCATCTCTACCTCACTGTTGGCACCGACATAGAGAACTGCGACACCACCTGCCAATTTGGCAAGACGCTCCTGCAATTTCTCCTTGTCATAAGAAGATGTAGTCAGCTCAATCTCCTTCTTAATCTGGGCAATACGATCCTGGATAGCCTCTTTCTGACCAGCACCATTGACAATGGTCGTGTTATCCTTAGAAACAGTCACCTTGTCGCAAGTACCCAGCATCTCAAGAGTAGCCTGCTCCAGTTTCAAGCCCTTCTCCTCGCTGATAACGACGCCACCGGTCAGGATAGCGATATCCTCGAGCATAGCCTTACGGCGATCACCGAAGCCTGGAGCCTTGACAGCACAGATCTTCAAACCACCACGCAGACGGTTGACAACCAAAGTGGTCAGAGCCTCAGAGTCAACATCCTCTGCAATCACAAGCAATGGACGACCACTCTCTGCCGCCGGCTGCAGGATAGGCAGGAAATCCTTGATGTTAGATATCTTCTTATCATAAATAAGGATGTACGGATTCTCCATCACACACTCCATCTTCTCAGAGTCTGTCATGAAGTAAGGTGACAGATAGCCACGGTCGAACTGCATACCCTCAACAACACCGATGTGGGTATCACGGCTCTTGCTCTCCTCGATAGTGATAACACCATCCTTAGAAACCTTACGCATAGCGTCGGCAAGCAGCTTGCCAATCTCCTCATCATTATTAGCAGAAACAGTGGCTACCTGCTCAATCTTATCGTAGTTGTCGTCTACCTTCTCAGCATTGTCCTTGATGAAGTCAACAACAGCCTTCACAGCCTTGTCGATACCACGCTTCAAGTCCATAGGGTTAGCACCAGCAGTCACATTCTTCAGACCCTCTGTGACAATAGCCTGTGTCAGGATGGTAGCTGTTGTCGTACCGTCACCAGCATCGTCACCTGTCTTAGAGGCAACACTCTTAACCAGTTGCGCACCAGTATTCTCAAACTTGTCCTCCAACTCGATCTCCTTAGCAACGGTCACACCGTCCTTCGTAATCTGGGGAGCACCAAACTTCTTCTCAATCACAACGTTACGTCCCTTAGGACCTAATGTAACCTTCACTGCATTAGCAAGCTGATCCACACCATTCTTCAGCAGATCACGAGCCTCAATATTGAATTTAATATCTTTTGCCATAATGCTATATTATTTTAATTTTTCGATATTACGAGATTCCGAGATTCCGAGATCTCGAAATAATTATTTCTCTATCACTGCCAACACGTCTGACTGACGCATCATCAGGTATTTCTCTCCCTCAAACTCCAACTCTGTGCCAGAGTACTTTCCGTACAGCACTTCGTCACCTGCTTTCAGAATCATCTCTTCATCCTTTGTTCCCTGACCAACAGCCTTAATGGTTCCATGCAGGGGTTTCTCTTTTGCTGTATCAGGAATAATGATACCGCCAATCTTCTCTTCTGCCGGTGCAGGTACTACCAACACGCGGTCTCCTAATGGTTTAATAGTCATAATACTTAAAATTTTAAATGAAACTTCTGCCCTAAAAGAAGCGAAAAACGTGCCAATCTTTCATGACTGACACTTTGGCAGAAAAATCACTACACCTTATTATATTTTATAAAAAAGACTATAAAATTTGGTTTTCTTCTCACTTATTCGTACCTTTGACCGATGGTCGAAAGTACTTCCGTTCGAGAAAACCCAAATAAAATTTGGTTTTCTTCTCACTTATTCGTACCTTTGCAGAATGTAGTTAATTACAAATCGGTTATGAAAGAGTTTATCAAGTATGTATTTGCCACCGTTACTGGCATTATCGTGTTTTCCCTTATCATGGGAATCCTTTTCGTTTTTTCTTTAATAGGACTTGCAGCCTCATCGGCATCTTCCGTTCCTGTAGAGAGCAACTCCGTATTCACCCTGATGCTTTCCGGTCAGGTAGACGAACGTACTGAGGAAGACATCATGGCACTCGTGAGTGGACAGGTCAGTGAGAACATTGGACTGGACGACATTATTGCCTCCATCAAGAAAGCCAAGGAGAACGAAGACATCAAAGGTATCTATATCGAGTCTGGTCTTTTCTCTATTGACACGCCAGCCTCAGCCCATGCTATCCGTGAGGCACTGCTTGATTTCAAGAAAAGCGGGAAATGGATTATCGCTTACGCAGACAGTTACACACAAACTGCATACTACATCTGCTCGGCAGCTGATAAGGTTTATCTGAACCCACAAGGTATGGTTGACTGGCACGGTCTTGCCGCTAACCCCATGTTCCTCAAAGACCTTCTCGCCAAGTTTGGTGTGAAGTATCAACTTTGCAAGGTGGGTAAATACAAGAGTGCTCCTGAGACGATGACTGCCGACGGGATGAGTGAGCCCAACCGTGAGCAGGTGACAGCCTACATGACGGGTATCTGGGATGTCATGCTGAAGGACGTTGCCGCCAGTCGTAAGATATCCGTTGACTCTTTGAATGCCTATGCCGACCGCTTCATCGCACTTGCCAATCAGCCAGACCTGGTGAAGATGAAGATGGTGGACAAACTGATGTACACTGACGAAGTAAAGGGTGAGATCAAGAAACTTCTGAAGATTGACGCTGACGACCACATCAAGCAACTCTCACTCTCTGACATGATTAACGTGAAAGGTAAGAAAGAGAAAGGTGAGGAGATTGCGGTCTACTACGCCTACGGTGACATCATTGACTCAGAGACGGGCAATCTTGTTCAGCAGGAACATAGCATTGTTGCCACTACTGTATGTAAAGACTTGGAGAAACTTGCCGAGAATGACGACGTGAAGGCGGTGGTTCTTCGTGTCAACTCTCCCGGTGGCTCCGCTTATGCTTCAGAGCAGATATGGCATGCTGTCACCAACCTGAAAGCGAAGAAACCTGTCGTTGTGTCTATGGGTGGATATGCAGCCTCAGGCGGCTATTATATCAGCTGTGCCGCCAACTACATCTATTCCGAGCCTACCACCATCACCGGCTCTATCGGTATCTTCGGTATGTTCCCCGATGTCAGCGGACTGATGACCGAGAAGCTGGGTATCAAGTTTGACGAGGTGAAGACCAACAAGCACGCTGCCTTCGGAACCATCGCTCGTCCTTTCAACGAAGAGGAGCTAGCCTTGCTTGACCAGTATATCGGTCGTGGCTATGAACTATTCCGCAAGCGTGTCGCTGACGGTCGTAAACTCTCTGTTGATGCCGTAGAGGAAATCGCACAAGGTCGTGTATGGCTGGGCAATGATGCGCTGGGCATCAAACTGGTAGACGCTATCGGTTCTCTGGATGATGCTGTGAAGAAGGCAGCCCAGCTTGCTAAACTCGATGAATACAAGACGGCCTCCTATCCTGCACCCGCAGACTGGATGACCCAGATCCTGGAGGCTACCAACAAGGAAAACTACCTTGACGAGCAGATGCGTGCCACCTTGGGAGAGTACTATGCACCTTTCAGTTTTATCAAAGGTATCAACAAGAAGAGTGCCATTCAGGCTCGTCTGCCCTATCTCCTCCACATAAAATAAATAAGGTGTATGAGGGTTGAGGGGGATTTCATTGTCATCAACAAGTGGCTGCTACCGTTGAGCTGGCTCTACGGTATAGGTGTCAAGTTACGCAACATGGCGTTCGAGATTGGCATCCTGAAAAGCCGTTCCTTTGATGTGCCTGTCATTTCGGTAGGTAACATCACTGTTGGTGGCACTGGCAAGACTCCCCATGTGGAGTATTTGGTCAAACACCTCAAAGACCTCTTTCATGTCGCCGTGCTCAGTCGTGGCTATAAACGTAAGAGCAAGGGATTTATCATCGCTGATGCGGAGACGACAATGCCGGAGATCGGTGACGAGCCATATCAGATGAAACAGAAATTCCCGGGAGTGACAGTAGCCGTTGACAAGAGTCGCTGTCATGGTATTGAGGAGTTAACCAGCAACGATAAGTCTTTGGATGTCATCCTACTCGATGACGCCTTCCAGCATCGTTATGTCAAGCCCGGAGTCAATATCTTGTTGGTCGACTATCACCGACTGGTCATCTATGATACCCTGCTGCCTGCCGGACGACTCCGTGAGCCTTTGTCTGGTAAGGATCGTGCTGATATCGTCATTATCACCAAGTGTCCTAAGGATCTGAAGCCGATGGAGTATCGTGTCATCACCAAGGCGATGAAGCTCTATGCTTACCAGAGTCTTTATTTCACCACCTTAAAATATGATGATCTACAGCCCATCTTTGAAGGAGAGGCACGTCCGTTGAGCAGTTTGCAGGCTAACGAACAGGTATTGCTACTGACTGGTATTGCATCCCCTGAGCAGATCATCCACGACTTAAAGCCCTACACCAAGAATCTCACTTCCCTTTCTTTCGCTGACCATCATCAGTTCAAGAAGAAGGATATCAAGCTTATCAATGAGACATTCGAGCAACTTCCCCAACCTCGTTGCATCATCACCACAGAGAAAGATGCCACTCGTCTCCATGACGCAGAAGGTTTAAGCGAGGAAGTGCGTAAAAACATCTACACCCTTCCTGTCAGCATCCATTTCATGCTGGATCAGGAAGATACATTTAACAAATATATCATAGGCTATGTACGAAAGAATTCAAGAAACAGCATCCTGGTTAAAACAAAGGATGACCACAAGTCCAAAGACAGCAATCATACTGGGAACAGGTCTCGGACAATTAGCTTCCGAAATAACTGATAAGCACGAGATACCTTATTCAGACATTCCGAACTTCCCTGTATCCACTGTCGAGGGACATAGTGGCAAACTTATCTTCGGCAAGTTAGGTGGTATTGACATCCTTGCCATGCAGGGGCGTTTCCACTATTATGAGGGTTACTCGATGAAAGAGGTGACCTTCCCTGTCAGGATCATGTACGAACTGGGTATCAAGACACTTTTCGTATCAAATGCCGCTGGTGGTATGAACCCACAGTTCAAGATTGGCGACCTCATGATTATCACCGACCATATCAATTTCTTCCCTGAGCATCCTTTGCGTGGTAAGAACTTCCCGACGGGACCACGATTCCCTGATATGCATGAGACATACGACAAGAAGCTTATTCAGCTTGCCACAGATATCGCTTCTGAGAAGAATATCCGTGTGAAATATGGAGTATATATCGGCTTGCAAGGTCCTACCTTCGAGACACCCGCAGAGTATAAGATGTACCACATGATGGGCGCTGACGCAGTGGGAATGTCTACCGTACCAGAGGTGATTGTTGCCCATCATTGCGGCATCCGCATCTTCGGTATCTCTGTCATCACCGACCTCGGAGGCTTCGACGACCCTGTGGAAGTCAGTCATGAGGAAGTGCAGGAGGCAGCCAATGCTTCCCAACCTTTTATGACAGAGATTATGCGAGAGATGATTATCCGCTCGGAAATAATAGAGTCACAAAAGATCGAGAAGTTTAATACAGATCACCCAACAGAAGAATGGAAATAGCTAAATTAGGAGAGTTCGGTTTGATTGACCGACTCACAAAAGATATCAAACCACAGAACGAGTCAACGAGATATGGTGTGGGCGACGACTGCGCCGTACTCCACTACCCCGACAGTGAGGTGCTTGTCACTACCGACATGCTGATGGAGGGTGTTCATTTCGACCTCACCTATATCGACTTGGAACATCTGGGTTATAAATCGGCAATGGTGAATATCAGTGATATCTTTGCCATGAACGGTATCCCCCGCCAGCTGACCGTCAGTCTTGCCCTCAGCAAGCGGTTCACAGTCGAAGACATGGAGCAGTTTTATAACGGGCTGCGTCTTGCCTGTGACAAATGGAACGTGGATATCGTTGGAGGCGACACCACTTCCTCCTATACCGGTCTTGCCATCAGCATCACCTGTATCGGAGAAGCCCGCAAGGAGGATATTGTCTATCGTAATGGTGCCAAGGAGACTGACCTTATCTGTGTCAGCGGTGACCTCGGTGCCGCATACATGGGACTGCAACTCTTGGAGCGGGAGAAATCGGTCTATTATGCTCAGGTGGATGAGGCAAAGAAGAAAGGTGACAAGAAGGCATTAGAGGAGCTTGCCCACTTCCAACCCGATTTCGCCGGCAAGGAATACCTGCTGCAACGCCAGTTGAAGACAGAGGCTCGTGGTGATATCATCCAGCGACTTCGTGAGGCGAATATCCATCCCACAGCGATGATGGATATCAGCGACGGACTGAGTAGCGAGTTGATACATATCTGCAAGCAGAGCCATGTGGGTTGCCGTGTGTTTGAGAAGAATATCCCTATCGACTACCAGACGGCAGTGATGGCTGAGGAGCTGAACATGAACGTGACGACCTGTGCGCTGAATGGTGGTGAGGACTATGAGCTATTGTTCACTGTTCCTATCGGTGACCATGAGAAGATCGAGGCGATGGAGGATGTCAAGCTTATCGGACATATCACCAAGGAGAGTCTCGGACATATCCTTGTCACTCGTGACGACCAGGAGTTTGAGCTTAAAGCTCAGGGGTGGCAGCCTTTATAAACTGACGAGGTGTCTTCCCAGTCAGTTTGAGGAAGGCACGACGGAAGGTGGAGATAGAGGCAAAACCACTCTCATTCGCCACATAATCCAATGTATACTCTGGGTGTTCCCTTAACAGGGGAACACTCTTTTTCTCTATACGTACCTGGTTGATATAGTCATAGAAGGTCTGTCCACGCACCTGACTCAGATAATTACTGACATAGGTACGGTTCGTTCCCATCGCTGCGGCAAGATCCGTTAACGTGAGATTCTTTACCAGATAAAGCCGCTGCTCCTCCACGACCCGTTCCAGCATACCCTCTACGATAGCAGATGACGGGTTCCTCTGTATATTCAGAGGCTGCTCTATCTCTTTCTCCACAACGATAGGACGGAAGTTCCAACTGTAATGCAGCACCATCAGCCACAACAGAATGGCGGATACATAATATATGATATCCGTTGTCACTGTGGCGTAAAACGACGTGAAGAGCCAGGCAAGCTGACTGACAATGGCAAAGAAGAAGACGGGTTTCAGCCACGACACATCAATATCGTCGATATTGGAGTAGTTCTTTCGGACATAACTCAGATAACGCTTCATCTTCACATAGCCGATAACGACAATCGTCCAAGCGTAACACCAGAGGAACACCGCATAGGCATAGATCATCCACTGTTGGGGATATATTATATATAATAAGGTGAAAGCGACAAATGGCAATGACAGGTAACCAAGTTTCCGCCATGTCACCCACCCCGGCATCACCGTCTCAAACACGAAAACGGTATAGGTCAGTGCCGACCATCCGTCAATGATGATAATCCATTCCAGTACCTTCTCGGTGTACATCCCCGGAAAAGTGACAATGATATCTTTCAGATTCCATACCGCCCATACTGCCATGATACAGCCTAACACGGTCTGGAATCTCGTCCGCTCTTTTCGCCAGAACAAGATATGGATGGCGAACAGAGCGAAGAAAGCCGTAGATGTTCCCATCAGGAATGCCGATATATTCATGTTCTCTTCCATGCTGCAAAGATACTATTATTTCAGTAAATACAACAAAAACCGAAGAATCGAAGCATAAAATTTTACGCTTTGACACTCGATTTTGTTCGAGTGAACGAAAGAGGACACCCTTGGGTTTTGCCCACAAAGAGTTTTTCCCTATCTTTGTCGACAAAACAATTACTAAATTAAAATATAATATCTATGAAAAGAACGATCATGATGGTCTGTGTACTGGCGATGACATGTTTAGCCGTCACAGCACAAGTAAAGAAAAGACCGGCTGCTAAAAAACCGTCTGCCGCTGCCAAGAAACCAGCAGCAGCCAAAGTGAATAACAAGTTTGCCATCCTCCAGTTGGACGAATGGGCTAACAACGGGCTGTGGGAGGATGCGGAGAACATCTACATCCTTGACTATCCCAATGGAGACTCCAACGCACTCCGTGCTGTCAACAAGAAGACGGGAGAGATCAAGATTGTCATTCCCAAGAAGACACGTCGTCGTGCGAAGATCCTTAGCGGAGGAGCAGACAGCACCAACCTCTATTTCCGTCTTGCCGACATCGGTCTCGTCAAGTATAACGGTACGGACGTGAACACCTCGGAAGTCATCCTCCCGGAAAGAGAATGGAACGCCCCAGACGCTTATCTGACAAAAGCACAGGAATACAAGAAAATCATCACCTCACCCAACGGTCGCTATCTCGGATTGTTAGAGGGTGCCACCAGTCTGGTTTTCGACCAGAAGGACCATCGGGTCACTGGCTTCTATGAGAGAGCATCAGAGGGTCTGCTCAGTGATAACGGTACGCTCGTCTATATCTACCTCAGTGATATCGGTGCGGTACCTAAGGGACTGCCCACTCCCAGTAGTCGTAACAAACAGAACGCTATCGGCAGCAAGATATGGAAGATGAAGGAGATCGGCAACGGTGGCGGTGGTGAGCTCTCTGGCATCTGGCGTGATGATGTCGACAGCATGATCTATGTCGGTATGGGTGAGCAGGTGATGCGCTCCCCGATGAAGAAGATGAAATGGGAAGAAGCCTACTGCCTGCCCGGTGAGAACAAGAAGTTTACCCGTATTGCTTGCAACGGCAAGCGTGTACTTGCCGTAACGGACAACTACCAGAAGCATTTCTATGAGTGGGACAACAAAGACCTGAAGGGCGAGCCGAAAATCTCACAGGAGCTCACCACAGGCATCGAAGGCACCTACGGCATGTTCGGCATGTTTGGAGAGATCAAGTTCAACCAAGTAGATTATCTGTATTGCGACTGGAACGGCAATTTCTGGATGCAGGAGGGTGACGGCAAGTTCTATATCTACAATCCGGACGGTATCAAGGGATTGACTGCATTGGTAGGAAAACAAACAAATAACAAACTCCCCGAGGAAGATTGATAATATACCTTATTAATAATATAAATAAAAACAATTATGAAACAGACAAGACATCTTTTAGTCGTTGGTGCGATAGCACTGGTGGCTGGTGTGTTCTCCGCTTGCGGAGGTGGTAGTGGTGCTGGAAGCGCAGAGGCAGAAGCAGCTTCTCTTCCAACTGACGGCATTCTCGGAGAATATCCGAAAGCAGTAGCAGAATATGAGGCAGCTGAAGCAGCAGCCTCCGCAAAGTATGATGAAATGAAAAAGACGAATCCAGAAAAAGCTAGTCAATTCTGGTCAGACTATTTAAACCAAGGGAATACTACGAAATTTAAGAAAGAGACCATACCTGCCATCGAAAAGGCATTGGAAGGCAAGGAAATTCCTACAGAGGTGGCTGAAGGACTGCCCCTGAGACTCGACAAAAGTCTGACACTCGACAACTCAAGACATGCCAGAACGAGTGGTAAGTTCACTGTTGGAGCTACCAAGGACACCAAATACTCTAACTTTGTGCCTGTTGCCTTCGATACTGAGGGAAAGGCAATCGCTTTTGGCGATGGTATTCGCGTAAAGGATTTCATAGCTGGCGAAGGCAAGGAATTCACCGTTGACTACTTCATCAGCATCAAGAAACACGATGCTGCAGGATGGGCAAAACTGGCAAAGATAGTCATCATGGACAAGACCAACGAGACGTTCAAGCAGGTGGAAGAGCAAATCAAAGCGGCGAAAGAGGCTGTGAAACAATGAGATATTTGAGTAGAACGAAAATAAGATGTCTATGAAAAGATTACTAGTTTCTTTTTTTACCGTACTTGTTTCGATAGCAATATTAGCAGGCAATGTGACGGAGCAGCAAGCGCTGACCATAGCCCGTCAGTTTATGCAGGGCAAGACTTTCCAGCAGAAACAGGTGCGTCGTGCCGCCGTCGTGCCGCTACAGTGGGTGACAACCAATTCTATGTGTTCAATGCCGAGAACAAAGGTGGCTTCGTCATCGTCAGTGCTGACGACCGTACCATACCTGTATTGGGCTATGCCGACAAGGGTAGTCTGGAGATGGACAAGCTCCCTGTCAATGCCCGCCGCTGGCTGGAAGGTTATGCTGCCCAGATTAAATCATTAGGAACTGATGAAACCATCAAGTATGAACCTCGACGTGCGCTCGGCACACCTGTTGCCCCCTTGCTGACTTGTCAGTGGGGACAGAATGAGCCATACAACCACCGGTGCAATTTCTACGGAGGCTATTGCGTCACCGGCTGTGTCGCCACTGCCATGGCACAGGTGATGTACTACCACCAGTGGCCAAAAGCACCGACACCCGCCATACCAAGCTATATGACCGGACATAAATTGAGAGTCGACGAACTGCCATCCACTGTTTTCAAGTGGGACAAAATGAAGGACACTTACATTGCCGCTGAGACGGGGGAAGCCGCAGATGCCGTAGCTGAGCTGATGCGCTACTGCGGTCAGGCCGTGGAAATGGATTACAGATTGGATTTATCATCAGCTATTATTTATGCTTCCGTGATGACTTACTATTTCGGTTATAGTAAAACGGCAAGAGACATCGTACGTGCCACCTATAGCACGTCGGAATGGGAAAAGATCATTTACAATGAAGTGGCGAGTAAACGCCCTGTACTCTATAGTGGATTCTCTGAAGACGGAGGTCACCAGTTTGTGATAGACGGATATGACGACAAGGGATTATTCCATGTCAATTGGGGATGGAATGGCAACTGCGATGGATTTTTCTCGCTGTCCATCCTGAATCCTTATGGTCGAGGCACAGGAGGAGGATCCTCTTCGAACGGCTATACTATGAACCAGACTGCCGTCATCGGTCTGCAACCTGATCATGGCGAGGATTTGTCTGTGCCTGTTGTGTACTACGAATCTAGCCTCTATGAGCCACAAGAATACACCCGTACATCATCCACGGAGGACTTCACTGGTGTGTCCGCCAATGGAAGAGTATATTCTTTGGGTATCGGTGAAGTTAATTTTGATCATGCATGGATGCTTTACAAAGACGGTGTGAAAATTCAAGAACTAGAGGTTAAACGAGACCTGAAGATCAACGAAGGTAACTACCAATATTATCATTTGGGTCCGTATACCTCTTCTTCCTTAACCTTTGGGGCTGGTCTGGCTGACGGCATTTACGAACTGCGTCAGATGGTCAGCAAACCTGGTGCTGACCAATGGGACTTCTGCCAAAGCTCTGACCGCGAAAGATCACTCTTACTTGCAGAAATCAGCGGCAACAAACTTACCGTGAAAGATGCAGAATACTTGGAAAGGGAAGGAGCTATCAAAGTCAATAACGTAACCATCAATGGGGTTAAGAAAGCCAACCGACCATTGACAGCTGTTGTCAACCTGACCAACAATGGTTATATGAATGAGACACCCCTTTATATTAATTTAGAAGGTTCTGACGTTGGAGCTGCTTCTTCTTTCTTAGGGCATGGAGAAACGGGAGAGGTAGAGATTGTCTTCATCCCCAAATACGATGGCACTCAGACGCTGAAATTGTCAATTGATAAAAAACAAAGTAATGTGATTTATGAGCAGGAGATCACCATCGAACAGAGTCTGCCACAGAACCTGACCGCCACCATCACTGTTGAAGGGGAAGTTAATGGAGCCGTTCAAGGAACAACCCTCCATGCAACGGCAACGTTTACCAATGAAGGAACCAACGCATACAACGACAACATTGAATTCTATTTGTTCAAAGAAGATCGTGACAACAATTTTGAAGGCGATCCTGTGACAGTAGTAAAACCACTTAGTCTGGCTGCAGGAGCACAAGGAAACATCACAGTGGAATTCACCAATCTGGCTCCTTCCGAATATTATTTAGTGGCTGAATTCTATGGTCCGGGATTAACCTATGCAGCTACCAAATCATGCGTTGTAGGATTGGAACCCCATCAATTGGATGCCACCCTCACCATTGAAGGTGAGACAGCACAAACAATAGAGGGTACGACTATCAATGCGACGGCACATTTCAGGAACATGGGCTCTAACGATTATGACGACGACATTGTGTTTACTTTGTATCTATGGAATGAGCAAGGTGACAATCTTGAAGGAGCCCCCATTGACATCACCAAACCGCTAAAACTGGCAGCAGGTGCACAGGGTGATGTCTCCGCACAGTTCCCCGACTTAATAGCCGGACGACAATATTTAGTGGTGGTCAGCTACTATGGACCTAGTAGAAAATCTTGTACCTCCACCACATGTACTGTCGGCAAGACCGTCGTTGTTCAGAACCTCAACATCTCAGCCAATGTGCAAGACAGCAAAGGAACTGACAGCAATGAATACCAGATTGTTGAGGGAACTGCCAAACTCACTATCACGGTGAGGAATAACGGAGAGAACAACTATAACGACAAACTTAACATTTGCATCTATTCTATCGATGAGCAAAACAACATACAGTGGTTGAAAACGCAACAACTGAACGTGGAGGTTGCCGCAGGAGAGACGAAGGTGATTAAAGACTACGAACTCACTGGTTTGACCGTTGGTACTGCATACACCGCCTGGATATACTATTACTCTGGAGATACAGATCAATGGGGAGGCAGTGTTCCGTCATTCATCCTGAAAGAAGCAACCACACCAGAACCTGGTCCTCAGGCGTCACCAGCCGATGAAGTCAGCCTGATGCTTACTTCTATGAATACAAAAGAAGTTGGTTCGTGGGATATCGAGGGGACAACGGCAAAAATGGACATCATGCTGCGGAATAGCGGTACCTCTACCCATAACTTCAGACTCGATGTCGTGACCTACCAGATAAATACGGACTACACCAGAACAGAGGTCAAAACACAGTATATCAACGTGGAGATCGCCGCAGGGGAGACTCAACAGATACGCAATCATGAGATACCAGGACTGGTAATCGGCAAGTCTTATAAAGTCGAGTTCTATTATTTCACTCCTATGTATGATTCACAGTATGTCGATATGACTCCGCAGTTCAATATGGTGGAGGCGACGGGTATCAACACCATCGTGACAGACAAGCCTGTGGATATCTACAACCTGCATGGCAGCAAGGTGCGCTCGAAAGCCACATCCACCGATGGACTGCCTAAAGGTATTTATATCATCAACGGTCAAAAATATACTGTAAAGTAACGGACTTGACTGAAGAAGAATGATAATACACCTTATTAATAATAAAGACAATTATGAAACAGACAAGAAATCTTTTAGTCGTAGGTGCGATAGTACTCGTGGCTGGTGTGTTCTCCGCTTGCGGGAAGCAATGAGATATTTGAGTAGAACGAAAATAATCCGCCTAAAGTTTGGCGGATTATTTTTTTATTTCGTATCTTTGCAAATGACATGCAAACTTCTGTGAAATCATATTAATAAACTATTAAAAATAAGATGTCTATGAAAAGATTACTAGTTTCTTTTTTCACCGCACTTGTTTCAATAGCAATATTAGCAGGCAATGTGACGGGCGCTGACGATTGCCCGTCAGTTTATGCAGGGTAAGACATTCCAGCAGAAACAGGTACGTCGTGCCGCTACAGTGGGTGACAACCAATTCTATGTGTTTAATGCCGAAGGACAGAACGGTTTCGTCATCGTCAGTGCTGACGACCGTACCATACCAGTACTGGGATATGCCGACAAGGGTAGTCTGGAGATGGACAAGCTCCCTGTCAATGCCCGCCGCTGGCTGGAAGGTTATGCCGAGCAGATCAAGGCGTTGGGTGATGGTGTCCAGACAGACACACATCCCCGTCGTGTCATTGGTTCTCCCGTGGAGCCCTTGCTGACTTGTCAGTGGAATCAAGGAGCACCTTATAACCTGCAGTGCCCGATAGACGATGACGACAACTGTGTCACTGGTTGTGTCGCCACCGCCATGGCACAAGTGATGTACTATCATAAATGCCCCCAGAGTGCCACGTCAGCCATACCGGCATATATAACCAGCACAAAAGGTTTAACCCTCCCTGAGCTGCCTGCCACCACTTTCAAGTGGAATCAGATGAAAGACAAATACAATTATGACGAGACTGGCGCAGCAGCTGATGCTGTCGCAGAGCTGATGCGCTATTGTGGTCAGGCTGTGCAGATGGACTATACAATGTATGAGTCGGGAGCAAGTGTCAGTGCCGCACACCTCATCAACTATTTCGGCTATAGTAAAATGGCGAAGAACATTAGCCGCTCCAACTATACCACAACAGAATGGGAGACCATCATCTACCAGGAGATTGCCAACAAACGTCCTGTCCTGTATTCAGGTAATTCCGGCTCTGGCGGTCACCAGTTCGTGATTGACGGATACGACGACAAGGGACTCTTCCATGTCAACTGGGGATGGGGTGGCTATTCCGATGGACATTTCGTGCTGTCTGTGCTCAATCCTGACGGACGAGGCATCGGAGGCGGATTATCTGGAAACGGTTTCACCAGATATCAGGATGCCATGATCGGTGTGCAGCCAGACCATGGAGAGCCTGCCGCAAAACCGGACATCATCTTCATAAGCCAGTATGACACATACAAGTTCAAGTTCACCCGTAGTGGCTCCACACAGGACTTTACCAACGTCGCAGTAACTGGCTGGATTGGTTTCCAGGGAGAAGGAAGTGTTACGGTAGACCATGCATGGGCACTCTGCAAGGGTGGCAATCTCCTCAAGATTCTCGACAGAAAAAATGACATAACCATCAATCAGGGATATTTCTCTGATGCCAGTGCTAACCTTTCCTTTGGCGCCAACCTTGACAATGGTATCTATGAGCTGCGGCAGATGTACCGTTATCCAGGAGAGACAGAATGGAAAAAGTGCGGGTTCTCTAATGGCGACATTCTCCTTGCGGAGATCAGTGGCAACAACCTCACCCTGAAATATTCCTCAGAAATAGAGAAAACCATTAAGATTAATAAGGTGACAGTGAATGGAGTCAAGAAGACAAAACGTAACATGTCAGCAGTGATTAACTGGACGAATAACGGCTATAACAACGAGACCCCATTCTACGTATGGCTAAGCTCTAACTCTGAATTCGTCGCTGTGGCATCATCATACCTCGAAAACGGAAAGACGGAAGACCTTGAGATTGCCTTCACCTCGAAGGTAGCAGGAACATTAACGCTTGCCATCTCCACGGACTACAACAAACAGAACATTGTCTACCAGACTGGTATTACCATCGAGCAATCACTTCCCCAGGAACTCCAAACAGACATGGTTATCGAAGGTGCGAAGAATAATACTATTGAGGGCACTACCATCAATGCCACGGCTACCTTTACGAATAATGGAAATTATGTGTATGACGACCAGATAGTATTCCATCTGCAACAGATTGATGATGACTGGAACTATATCGGGGACCCAGTTGAGGTTGTTAAAGACATCAACCTTGCTGTAGGCAAACAAGCACAAGCCACAGCACAGTTCCCAGACTTGATCGCTGGTGCCCAATACTACCTTACCGTTTACTACTTCTCATCAGGAGATATTTACTGGGGCAACAACATGACATGTACTGTCGGCAAAGTATTGGTTCCTGCAGATCTGTCATTCTCGCTGAACGTGACCAACGCCAAGTCTGACTATACCATTGAGGGAACATCGATTAAGACGAATGTTGTTCTCCAGAATAACAGCACTTACGACTATAATGATAAAATTGAAGTGGCTGCGTGGTACAACAGCAATGATGGATATGTACACATGGAGAAGAGCGTGACTATCAAGGATGTACAGATACCTGCAGGTCAGCAGAAAACACTCTATAACGTTGAGATTCCTGATCTGACGATAGGCAGACAATATTACCTTAGCGTGACTTACTACTCAGAAGGTGGTGGCGTGCAAGATTTCGACTGGTCCAAGGAGTACACCCTGGTGACTCCCACTGCCATCAACACGGTCAAGAAAGACCAGCGTACCGACACACCTACCTACAACCTCCGTGGACAGCGAGTAACCGCTAACCATAAGGGTATTATCATCAAGAATGGTAAGAAGTATCTGGTGAAATAGTGTAAAAATTGAGTGAAACGAAAAATAAGAGGACGGCATCACACCGTCCTCTCATTTTTCATGTAACAATGTCTGACTTCAGAAGTTCTTCAACCACAAGACAAACAACAAGTCGGTCGGACGCTTGATACCGTGAGAGTCGCTAATAATTCCTTTTTCCACCAGCCCTTTTAAAGCCGTCTGAACACTACTGGCGGTCTTCAGCTTATATTTCTCCATAAAGTCACGACTGGTTGGTGTCACTTGATACGGGAACTCCGACGCAATAGCCTGTAAGACGGTTTTCTGCTTTTCTGGGAGAGAAGCATACCTGTCCTCAAAAGTAAAACGTTTGGAATCTACTAAATGATTTAGAATTTGCCCAAAAGCCTCCTCACCAACACACTCACCGCGTTCCACCATAGCGAAAGCCTCATTCATTGACAGTTGTAGATACCAAGTGATACCTTGAAAACAATCATAGAGACTCGAAACTAACTCAACAGAAACGCTCTTCCTGTATTTCTGAAACAACCGCTGACAAAAATCGATATACTTATCCTTCTCTATCGGAAGTAGTTGCATAAACACAACACTATTATAGAAAGGTCGTGCAGGATCGTTAAAGATATCTTCTAAAAAATGATGTTCGCTGCCCGCAAAGACAAACTGAGTCTTCTTTAAGTGCTGTATCTTAGTACGCAACAGGGCTTCCACATCCTTTTCTTCGAAACTGGCTATTTTCTGGAACTCATCGATGGCAACAATACAGGGGCTATCGGAAGACTCTAAATAGTTGAGGATCTCGTCCAGCGTTATTTCCGGCTGCTGAATTTCACCAAGTCCAAATCCTATTTCTGGTAAACCTGTCACTGCATCGTATGAGATAGTCGTTTTTAAGGAACGTACAGCTCGCAACAGCCGCTCAATGAACGATTGCTTTCTGGCTATTTTCTTGAAAACCTCACTGGCTAAGAGATAAACCATCTCACGGAGATTCTTGCAAGTATAGATGTCAATCAAGAAGGTCTCATAGGTTGCAGGAAGATGATTTGCAAACACATGCTCTATCAAACCAGTTTTCCCAAGACGTCTCTCTGACATAATGGTGACATTACGCCCATTCTCAATATGATGAACAAGCATTTGAGATTCCTTTTCCCTGTCACAGAAATAGTCCTTAGACACATACTTTCCTATTACAAACGGATTATTCAATGACTTCATATAAAGCACTTTAACACGATTACGTAAAATTACATAATGCAAAATTACATAATTAATCTAATACTTGCAACTTTTCCTTCATAATTTTAAGATGTAGTCGTAAAATTTGAGTGAAACGAAAAATAATCCGCCAAAAGTTTGGTGGATTATTTTTTTTGTTGTACCTTTGCACCCGCAAACGAGAGGATTGCAGTGATCTAAAGAACATGGTGCCTTAGCTCAGTTGGTAGAGCATCGGACTGAAAATCCGTGTGTCCCCGGTTCGATTCCTGGAGGTACCACTCCTCCTTTCATTATGAGTCCCTGTCTAAGAGTTTTCTCTTGCAGGGGCTTTTTTCATGCCCATCAATACCACGTAAATTTTTGTTGGGATGCGAAGTACAAACAATGCTTAGTCATTCCATGTCTGTCCGATATCCCAATGCATGGCTTTCTGGACGATAGTCTTTTCACGTGGGAGGTCAAATTCCTCGATGATAAGGTCGATTGCCTCTTTATTCTCGTCAATCCATGAGCCGACAGCAATGATGTATTGGTCATTGCCGGGTGAGTAAAACACTTGACCACGAGGTTTATATTGGTATTCACCTTTAAAGGGACCGATACCTCCTTGATGGTATTTCTGCTTGCGAAACTCCTTCTTCCATACATCCTCATGCATTTCGCTGCATGTTATCAGTCCACCGCCGGCATTCGGTTTTAAGTAGTCTGTCCGCTTATGGGTAACAACACCAAACAACTGTTTAAGGGTAGCATTATACCAGAAAATGCCAACTTTCGGTTCTTCACCTGCTCCGCGGTTAGCAGCCATCGTGTCCATCGCCTCTTTATATTGCTCCTCAGAGAATTCACCGACTTCAACCTGAGAATTTTCAACTGGAGAATCATCGACAATTTCGATATTTTCGAGGTTTTTAATAGCATTGGTGACTGCGTCACTGACTATATCGCTAAGTTGCTCACGTGTTAATTTATAAACCATACTGCTTACTTATTTCTATACTCTGGATGCAAAAGTACGAAAAAAGTTCTGAAAACTTGGAGAATTACAAAAGAATTATTATCTTTACCATCGGTATCGGGGGAAAAATAAAGGATGTCCACGCCATTTT
>CAJONQ010000042.1 GCA_905235835.1 uncultured Prevotella sp. | reverse complement strand
GATCTGTACCTCGTCAAGACCACCCGTCCGCTCCTTGCGATAACGGGAGATAAAGGGGATGGTACATCCCTCGTCCAATAGTTTCAGCGTGTTCTCCACTCCATGTTCTGGCAGGTGAAGCTCATTAGATATCAGTTGTGTGAAAATACGAATCTGTTCCATAGGGCTACAAATATACAAAGAATATTTGAAAACACCCTCATGTTCTACCTAATAATTATTAATTTATTTTGCAATTTAGTGGATTTATGCTACCTTTGCACATTCATTATAAGAAAGATGATTTCAGTAGAAGGACTCAGTGTCGAATTCAGTGCAAAGCCGTTGTTCGTCAATGCCTGTTTCGTGGTGAACGACCGTGACCGTATTGCCTTGGTAGGTAAGAACGGGGCGGGGAAGTCGACATTACTTAAAATACTATGTGGGAAACAGCAGCCAACAAACGGTGTGGTGAGTATTCCCAACGATACGACGATCGGTTATCTGCCACAGGTGATGAACCTGCAGGATGACACGACCGTCCGTGAGGAGGCGCAGAAGGCGTTTGCCTCAACCCGTGAGCTGAAAGAGCGTATCGACCGTATGAACCAGCAACTGGCGGATCGTACCGATTATGAGAGTGACGACTATCTCGCCCTGGTGGAGCGTTTCACTCAGGAGCACGAGCGGTATATAATGATGGGTGCTGAGAACTATGAGGCGGAGATAGAGCGTACACTGATCGGACTTGGTTTCGTACGTACTGACTTCGACCGTCCTACCAGTGAGTTCTCCGGAGGGTGGCGCATGCGTATCGAACTGGCGAAGATCTTGTTGCAGAAACCAGACGTGCTGTTGCTCGACGAGCCTACTAACCATTTGGATATCGAGTCGATACAATGGCTGGAGCAGTTCTTGGCGCAGAGTGCCAAGGCTGTCGTACTGGTCAGTCACGACCGTGCGTTCATCAATCACGTGTCGAACCGCACCTTGGAAATCTCCTGTGGTCGTATCATCGACTATAAGGTGAAGTACGACGAGTATGTGGTGCTTCGTAAGGAACGTCGTGAGCAACAGCAGCGAGCCTACGAGAACCAGCAGAAGGAGATTGCCGACATGCGTCAGTTCATAGAGCGTTTCCGTTATCAGGCAACCAAGGCGGTACAGGTACAGCAGAAAATCAAACAGCTGGAGAAAATCGTACCTATCGAGGTGGATGAGGTGGATAATGCCGCCATGCATTTGAAATTCCCACCCTGTCTGCGTAGCGGTGACTATCCCGTGATCTGTGAGGATGTCAGGAAACGGTATGGTGAGCATACGGTATTCTCCAATGTCAACCTGACGATCAAGCGAGGGGAGAAAGTAGCGTTCGTGGGAAAGAACGGTGAGGGTAAGTCGACCCTTGTGAAATGTATCATGGGAGAGATTCCGTTCGACGGCAACCTGAAGGTCGGGCATAATATCCAGATCGGTTATTTCGCCCAGAACCAGGCACAGTTGTTGGATGAGTCCTTGACAGTCTTCCAGACGATAGACCATGTGGCGAAGGGTGATATCCGACTGCGTATCAATGATATCTTAGGAGCCTTTATGTTTGGTGGAGAGGCATCGGATAAGAAGGTGAAGGTACTCAGTGGTGGTGAGCGTAGCCGTCTTGCCATGATCCGCCTGCTGCTGGAACCCGTCAACCTGTTGATACTCGATGAGCCTACGAATCATCTGGACATGCCTTCCAAGGACGTGCTCAAGGAAGCCATTAAGGCTTTCGACGGTACCGCTATCATCGTGAGTCACGACCGTGAGTTCCTGGATGGTCTCGTGACGAAGGTCTATGAGTTCGGAGGTGGTAAGGTAAAAGAGCATCTGGGTGGTATCTATGACTTCTTGCAGTCGAGACAAATCACCGAACTCTCCCAGTTGCAGAGTGCTCCTAGTATTTCTAGTATTCCTAGTATTTCTAGTTCTCCTAGTATTCCTAGTTCTCCTAGTTCTCCGAAGAGCCAGAATTATGCCGAGCGGAAGGAACAACAGAAGAAACTGCGTAAGGCAGAGCGTGCCGTGGAGGAGTCGGAACGTAAGATTAGTGACATGGAACGACGGTTGAAAGAGCTTGACACCCTGTTGATGGACCCGGTGAATGCCTCGGATATGAAACTCGTCACAGAGTATACGACCATCAAGAAATCCTTGGACGAGGAGGTGGAGCGCTGGGAGAAGCTATCAGAAGAATTAGAACAACTAACATAAATAAGAAAGATGAAAATTAAAGGAGTATTTATGATGATGCTGTTATCATCGATGTCCGTTGCCACCATGGCACAGGCACCCCTTAGGTCAGGTATCGACCTGACAGATCTCAATCAGCAGGTAAAGCCTGGTGAGGATTTCTATGACTATGCTTGTGGCGGTTGGATGCAGAAGAACCCGCTGCCGGCAGCCTATTCCCGTTATGGCAGTTTCGACCGTCTCGGGGAGGACAACAACAAGCGTATCAATGGTATTCTGAAGGAGTTGCAGGAGAAAACCTATCCGCAGGGTAGTGTGGAGCAGAAACTGAGCGACTTGTATAAGCTCGCCATGGACTCGGCACGTCGTGAACAAGACGGTCTGACCCCTGCGATGGGAATGATCAAGAAGATGGAGGCGGCAAAGACTGTTGACCAGCTCTTCGCCATCCAGTTGGAGATGATGCCCTATGGTGACGCGGAGTTCTTCCATGCCTATATCGCCGCTGACGAGAAGGATGCCGCCAAGAATATCCTGAATATCAATCAGGGTGGACTGACCCTCGGACAGAAAGACTATTATCTGGAGACCGATGAGGCTACCACTAAGATCCGTGAGAGCTATAAGAAACATATCGTTCGTATGTTCCAGCTCTTTGGTTTTAAGAAAGGTGTCGCAGAGAAGAAGATGGCAAATATCTTCAAGGTGGAGCTTGCCTTGGCGAAAGTGTCCAAGTCTCGTACGGAGTTGCGTGACCCTATCGCCAACTATAACAAGATGACCCTGAAGGAGTTCGATGCTAAATATCCTCATTTCCAGTTGGAGAAGCAGATGAATGCCAAGGGTATCGCCAGCAAGTATATCCAGGAGATGATAGTGGGACAGCCCGCTTTTATGGCTGGTGCTGACCAGCTATTCTCGAAGATTACTCCTGTTGAGTATCGTGACTATATGGAGTGGGGGATTATCCATTCTGCCGCAGGTTACCTGAATGACGAGGTACGTGCCGCCAACTTTGACTTCTTCGGTAAGGTGATGTCTGGAAGAAAAGAGGATCATCCCCTTTGGCGTCGTGCCACCACTCAGGTGCAACGGGTGATGGGTGAGGCTCTTGGTAAGATATATGTGCAGAAATATTTCCCTGCCTCTTCCAAGGAACGTATGAAGACCCTGGTGGAGAATCTCCGTATCGCCCTCGGTGAGCGTATTGCCGCCCAGGAATGGATGGATGACTCCACTAAGGTAAACGCCTTGTTGAAGTTGAATACCTTTTATGTGAAGATTGGTTATCCTGACAGGTGGACGGATATGTCAGACCTGAAGATTGACGCGAAAAAATCTTACTATGATAATATGCAGGAGTGTCACCGCTTTTGGAACCAGTGGCGTATCAATCATACGGCAGGAAAACCCGTTGACCGTGATGACTGGCACATGACACCACAGACGGTGAACGCCTATTATAATCCTACCACCAACGAGATATGTTTCCCTGCTGGTATCCTGCAAGTTCCTTTCTTTGACCCGACAGCTGACGATGCCTTTAACTATGGTGCTATCGGTGTGGTCATCGGTCATGAGATGACACACGGATTTGACGACCAGGGTCGTCGTTATGACAAGGATGGAAATATGCATGACTGGTGGACGGAGTCAGACGGAAAAAACTTTACAGAGCGCACGGATAAGTATGCCGACTTCTTCTCAGGTATCAAGGTGTTGCCCGACCTCAATGGTAACGGTCGCCTGACACTGGGTGAGAACCTCGCTGACCATGGTGGTCTGCAGGTAGCATGGTATGCTTATAAGAACGCCACCAAGCGTACTCAATTGCCAGTGATTGACGGTCTGACAGCAGACCAGCGTTTCTTCCTTGCCTATGCAGGAGTATGGGCTGGGAACATCACCGAGGCGGAGATCCGTAACCGCACCAAGAGTGATCCTCACTCACTGGGCCGTTGGCGTGTCAATGGTGCCCTTCCTCATATCGATATGTGGTATGAGGCATTTGGTATCAAAGAGGGCGATAAAATGTTTATACCCAAGGAAAAACGTCTTTCTTTGTGGTAAAATGAGGCGAAAATGAAGAAAAATGCCGTCGTAAATGTAAATTTACGGCGGTTTTTTGTTTAGTTTTAAAATTAATTACTATCTTTGCAACTAACTTAATCCTATCCTAAAAATGATAAACGATAATTCCCAAGATACAGAGAGGACTCAGCGCACTTTGCGCCCTCAAGAAATTGTTCGTGAGAGAGAACGTGTTAGGGAGGGCGATGCTCAACAGCCAGTCATGCAGCAGCAACAGCAGCAACAGCAGGCTGGGGGAAAGGAATGCCCTTTTTGCGGTGCGATTAACGAGCCAGAGGCGATGTTCTGTGCTCAGTGCGGTCAGCCCATCAGTAAGTCCTCTTGTCCTTTCTGCGGTTCGGAAATAGACCCGGATGCCGATTTCTGTGAGGCATGCCATCATTATATCCGTAAAGATATCTGCTCCTATTGCGGTGCACGTCTGTCAGGCAACGAGGCATATTGTCCTGAATGCGGCAGTCCTCGTGGCGGCTTGGTGTGTCCTACCTGTCATACGATGAACGACTTTGCTTTTTGTAAGCAATGCGGTACAGCCTTGACAGCGGAGGCGAAGGAGCTGGTAAAGGAGTTACAGAAGAATCCAGACTACATGGAACTCATGGATGTCGTGCAGGAATATTCTCATTTAGAGAACTCGCTGCCCTATAATTCTGAGCGTGATGTGGTCAAGGAGCAGATGAACATGAAACTGCGTGAGCGTTTGCTGACCCTGTTGGCGAAAGATGCTGGCGTAGAAAACCCTGTGATTCCTAAAGTGACTACCAAGCGTATGACGAAAGAGGAACTGGAAAAGCAGAAGGCGGAGCGAATCAAAAAGCTGTCAGCCATCCTTGACAAACTTGCTGTTCCCCCAACGTCCTCACCGGTGCAGGCTCGAAATTATGCCATGGCAAGTAAACCGATGGGTGTGCGTCTTGCATGGGTTTGTAATTTCAAGCATGCGCTTCACAGTAGTCCATGTGGCTGCGCCAAACCACATCTTGGTGGAAAATGGGTCGTGTTAGGAAAGAATAGTACCGCGGAAATTAAAGACGATAAATAATGGATCAAACCATAAAAACCATTAGGACACCAGAACAGCAAAGTTCTACCCTTAGAGTTGCCCCGTTGTCGGGAGCGAAGGAAGAGTCGACTTATGTTCCTGGTAGAAGAAAAACAGAATCAACAAACACCGCTGGTGATTTTGTCATCAAAGGGAAAGTTTATCATAACCTCAAATGTCTGAGTGATAATTCGGGTGAGGCACAAGTGTTTCTGGTAGAAAGTGACCAGAAGCAGATGGTGCTGAAAGTCTACTATCCTAATTTCTCCATCAAGAAAACGCTGTTGCGTATCATCCAAAGCATAGGCATGGAGACCATCGTGAAGATCTATGACTATGGCAAGACATATGTTGATGGTAAGAATCGTGACTATGAGTTGATGGAGTATCTGAGAGGCGGCACCCTTGCCGATTATGACATAGACGGTGATTTCAATCAGTTCCGTCGTATCGCCTTGCAGGCTGCGGCAACACTCGCTTTTTGTCATAATAGCAATATCATTCATAAGGATATCAAACCCGGCAACTTCTTCTTCCGTGACGAGGAACATCAGGAGATCGTGCTGGGCGATTTTGGTATTTCCAGTGTGCTGGATGGTGACGAGCGTGTTCATAAAACGACGCAGGCTCGTACTCCTGTCTATGCCGCTCCGGAAATGTATAATGACGTGATTGACGGTGAGGTGGAGATTACTCCGTCAGTCGATTTCTATTCCTTGGGTATTACGCTGATGACACTCTGGCTGGGTGAGAACCCATTGAGTCAGAATGAGCGTGTGATGATGCGTAAGAAGAATGAGGGACGTCTGCCCCGTATCAATGAGTTGCCCGACCGGGTGAAGATGTTAATTCAGGGTTTGACAGCGGTGAACCCTCAGAACCGTTGGAAATACGACGAGGTGGAGCGTTGGTTCTTAGGGGAAGATGTAGAGGTGGATATCTCATCACCTATTCTGAAGTATCGTAGCTTTATTGTTGACCCGGAGAAGAACCTTGTTGCCGATAATGTTCACGAGCTGATTCCATTGTTATTGGAAAACGAGCGTCTTGCCATTAACTATCTGTATAATGGCAGAATCGCTGGTTGGTTGGAGCAGTGCGGTAATGTGAAACTCAGTTCCGTTGTCAAGGATATTGTCGTCAACCGTTACCCTGCTGACCAGCATGCGGGGTTGATGGCTGCCGTCTATGTGATGGAGCCTACCTATCCCTATCGTGACCTGCATGGTTACCAGTGTGATGACCTTCATAGTGTCAGCATCTCCGTGTTAAGCTATCAGGAAGAATATGCCATTGCCTTGAGGAACCCCAATGACCCCCTGTACCTTTATCTGGAGTCACATTCGAAGGCGAATATTGACAGAATCCGCGGCTATTTCTCTGGTAATGATTTTGACGGACGTATCGCAGTCTTGCGACTGGTCTATGAGGTTGACAAGGAGATTCCATTCCTCAACCAATATCCCTCATCGACATTAGAGGAGATTGTTCACTCATTCGGTTATGAGGATTGTTCCGAGGATGCTTGGAAATCCATCAGTGACGGCAGACTGTTGTCATGGATGTATAGTCATGAGGACCGTATGGCATGTGAGGCATTGCGTATTCTGACGAATGGACAGAAGCCAACCCGTTCGTTGGGGTATAAGGTGTTGTATAATATCGATCGAGACGCTGCCTATGACTTGCGTGAGGCTGACACGCCTTACCGTGTTGGTGTGTTGTTGTGTCAGCAGATGAAGGAGTGGCAGCATCTGAAAGAGAGAGAGTTCAATGAGGAGATCAAAGACTTCTCAGACCCGAATGGTCGTTTTGCCTATTTCGCTCAGTTGCACGGATGGGTTGAGCAGTTTAGTCAGGCACGTGCCTGCTTCGATTTGAAGAGTGCGGATAACACCAATCGTCTGGGTGTCTATGACCTCCGAACGGCAGCTTATCGCTTCTGCCGTATCCTTGGTGCTCGTCCTACCTATCTGTTGGATGACGGTATGGAGCTGACCGATGGACTAACTATCGACAAGATTGGACATCGTCCAGAGCTGATGAAGGAGATGAAACAAGGATCACTCAGCCAGTGGCTCTCTATATTCTACCACGAGGATCCGGAAAAGGATTTCAGTGAGACTTATTCTTATGAGCGTAGCTTGGAGAGTTGGATACTGATGTTAGGTGAGATAGACCCCAACCATCCGCACTTCAAGCGTTTTGGTACAGCGAAGGAAGAGACTGCTGCTAAATATACGGAAGTACGTCAACGTTTCTATAAGGCAAAGAGTAAGGAGAAGACATGGCGTATGGTCTTCTATTCTCTCTGTGGTGTATGGATGTTGCTCCTCATACTCTTTGGTGTCAGCAACCGTGAGTATCTGTTGGAGCATTCAGGTATGTCCATCGTATTGCCACTTGGTGGTATGTCGGCAATAATAATAGGTACGCGTGCATTCTTTAAAGGATATGGCATTGTCTTTTCAAGTCTCTGGGGCTTATTAGGAATTTTGTCCTCTTATATCCCTGTGATGATATTGAAGTATGTTAATCATTCGTCACCAAGCTTATTCATTCCCGCAATACTCGTTATCACCTTAATATATATGGTAATCTGTCATTTCACAGACTTCCGTTCAGACACGAATAGTGAGAACCTGTTGATATCAGAGGTGATGGATGATGATGTGAAGTCAACATTGTTAGAACCCCTTTATTATACTTTCAAAGAGAAGAAGTTTAAGTTCAAGGGTTCTAATTTCGGTCTTCTTGATGATGTGACCAATCAAGTGCGCTCTCTGAGTGGAGAGTCTGTTCTGCACTATATCTTATGGTCTGCACTTGTAGGACTGATGTTGATGGAGATGGTGGTGTTCAGTCACAGTCTTTTGAATGTGAATAATCCGAACTTGAACAGTAGGAAGTTGAACCCGTCGGCAGTGGTTAAACAAATACAAAAGGACGTGGAATAATATGGTTTGTGAGCATTGTCATAAAGAAAACCGTTCTATAGCGAAGTTCTGTAAGTGGTGTGGCAAACCACTTATCTCGCAGAACGTTCTCGACCAGTTGGTGGGTCTTGATGATGTCAAGAAACAACTGAAGACAGTTGTTGATACCTATACCTATCTCCATTCCCGTAAGGACATCATGAAGGTGCGTTTGAGTGTGAACGCTATCATTATTGGTGAGACGGGAACGGGTAAGACGGCACTGGCAGAGATTATCCGCGATTATTTTTATCAGCATAAGATTATCGACAAACCTAAGTTGACGATGGTTGACGCTGTCGACTATCAGCGCTTTGTTGATAAATGGGACGACAATATCAAGAAGTCAAAGGACGGTATCCTGTTCTTTGATAATGTACAGAAGCTGCTGCCTGACCGTTATTCCAATCAGGTGAATCCGCTCGACAAGTTGTTTGTGGAGATGGATAAGTGGGACGATAATCCTATTGTCATTATCTCTGGTTTGCCCAAGGGACTGGATGACTTCCTTGTGAACAACCCTGCGGCACAGAACCGTTTCAAATATATCTTCCGTCTTCCAACTCCTGACTATAATGAGTTATGTGAGGTTTGTAAGCAGGAGTTACGGATTAAATATGGTATTTCTTCCTATACACCGGAGTCAGAGCATAAGCTGGAACGCTATTTCCAGTATCAGGTAAAGATCAAGGATGATACGTTCGGCTATCGTCATCTTGCCGTCAAGACAGCAGAGGATATCTTCACCTCTTTTATCAGTAGAGGTGCAGATGCCACGATGATAGAGGAGGGTGATATCCGTGGATATGTTCCTGAGGAGCGTACGCTGGATGATATCCTCAGTGATCTCAACCAGTATATTGGTATGGATCAAGTCAAGAAGGCTGTTCGTGAGATTGCCTATAGTGTGCAGAACAGTGTGCAGCGTGCTCAACGTGGACTGGGTGAACAGCAGAAAGCTGGTATCCATATTGTCCTGACAGGTAATCCTGGTACAGGTAAGACCACCATTGCCCGTAAGTTAGGAGAGATCCTGGAGGCAATCGGCTATCTTGACAGTGGACATGTCGTAGAGTGTGACCGTGCAAAGATGGTGAGCCCCTATCAGGGAGAGACACCTAAGGTCGTAGACCGCTTGTGCGACAAGGCGATGGGTGGTATCCTCTTCGTCGATGAGGCTTATACGCTGGCACCTGTCAGTCAGGGCGGTGATCGTGATAATCAAGGTGCTCAGGCTCTGGAGCAGTTGATGAAGCGCATGGAGGACGACCGTGGTAAGTTTGTAGTGATTGCCGCAGGTTATCGTACGGAGATGGAGAACCTCTTCCGTATCAATCCTGGTGTGCGTAGCCGTTTCAGTTATTTCCTGAATATCGACGACTATAATCCTGACGAGTTGTATCAGATCCTGCAAGTCTTTGCCAAGTCGAAGAATTATGTCTTTGCGCCAGAGGCAGAGGAGTTGTCCCGTAAGATGATCACGGAGATGTATGACTCCCGTGATAAGGACTTCGCCAACGGACGTACCATGCGTCAGTTGTTCGACAAGATAACATCCAAGCAGGCGGAGCGTCTGCAGAAGGAAGACATGTCGACGAAGACCAACGAGGAGCTGATGACCATCATAGAGGCGGATATCCCATACGAGGCTCCTAAGACAGTCGACTATACAGAATGTCTGGCGAAGCTCAACGGTATGGTGGGATTGGCAGCCGTCAAGCAGGAGATCTCCAACCTTGCCGCTTTCCTCAATTTGCAGATACGTCGTGGGGAGACCAATACGTTCCAGGGAAAGCATTATGTCTTTACGGGTAATCCTGGTACAGGTAAGACCACCGTCGCCCGTATTATGGCAGATGTGTTCCGTTCGTTGGGCATCCTGTCCAGAGGACAGCTGGTGGAGTGTGATCGTAGTAAACTCGTTTCCGGCTATTCCGGACAGACAGCCATCAAGACCAACCAGTTGATAGACTCGGCGATGGGTGGCGTGTTATTCATCGATGAGGCTTATACCTTGAAATCCGGTGATAACGACTCCTTTGGCGGTGAGGCTATTGACACCCTGCTCAAACGACTGGAGGATGACCGTGGTAAGTTCATCTGTATCGTTGCTGGTTATACAGACCAGATGCATGACTTTATCGATACCAACCCCGGATTGAAGAGTCGCTTTACGCAGACCATCCATTTCGATGACTATACACCAGATGAGCTGACGGAGATATTCATCAATCTCGCCAAGGGTAAGAAATTCACGGTGGATGATGTTACTCGTGATGCGGTGCATCGTCAGTTCGAGCAGTTGTATCTGCGCCGAGACAAGAACTTCGGTAATGCCCGTGAGGCACGTCGTATCTTCGATGCTGCCGTCGAGAAGCAGAGTCAGCGCCTGATGGCAGAGGTTAACAATCCCGACTTCAAGGATGAGGATATGTATCGTATCGCTGTTGCCGACCTTGCTGTTCAGCAGAGTGAGAAGGTACGTCCGCTCGACGAGGTACTCAACGAGCTCGACGAGTTCATTGGTATGCGCTCTGTCAAGAACATGATTCGTCGCCTTGCCGTACAGAGTATGTTCATGAAACAGCGAGCCGCTATGGGTGCCGGTAAGGTACAGCAGATGGCGATGAACTTCATCCTGACAGGTAATCCTGGAACTGGTAAGACCTCTATAGCCCGTAAGATGGGTGAGGTGCTGCAGAGTATGGAGATCCTGCCAACGAGTCGTGTCATTGAGGCGAGTCGTGCTACCTTGGTAGGTAAGTATATGGGTGAGACTCCGAAGATTGTGAATAACATGTGTGACAAAGCGATGGGTGGTATCCTGTTCATTGACGAGGCATACACGTTGTCGTCGGAGAACGACCAGTATGGCAAGGAGGCTATTGATACCTTGATGAAGCGCATGGAGGACGACCGTGGTAAGTTTGTGGTGATCGCCGCAGGTTACCAGAAAGAGATGGAGGACTTCATGAATGTGAACCAGGGACTTGCCAGTCGCTTTACCCATAAGATGCATATTGAGGATTATAACGAGGATGAGTTGCTGGCTATCTTCAAGAAGATGGCATCGAAAGACAATTACACGTTGTCGCCGGCTGCAGAGTTTAAGCTGATGGATCTGATCTGTCGTAAGGTTGTCAGCAAGAGCACGTCCTTCGGTAATGCCCGTGAGATGCGGAATTTGCTTGATGAAACCATTCAGCAGTTGTCTGTCCGTGTGAGTGGAATGCCTCAGGAAGAGGTGACCCAGGAGACCTACCAGATGATACTGCCAGAAGATATAAAGGATGAGTTATGATTATATGTCCAAATTGTAAAGAAGAGATAGAAGAGCAGTCTTGTTATTGTGACCAGTGTGGTCAGGCGTTGGTGTATTGCTCGAACTGCGGTCGTGTGGGAACAGGACGGCGGTGCACCCATTGTGGCGGTCTGATGGCAGCTTCTGGTGCAGAGCAGGAGAACGCCAGTCATCAGAGCTCTCATGCTACAGCGGCAGACATCAGCCGTACGTTTGCGACGGCACGGGAGAATAACCAAGGACTTCCTCCCGCCGATGTCCAGATACAGGGTATTCCTACACTGACCCTCTATAACCCGTCTTTGAACATTCGTATGGTAGGTATCAATGGCGCTATCATCGGTCGTAAGCAAGGACCTTATCAGCAACTGTTCGATGGCAATATGTATGTGTCAAGTGTTCACGCACAACTGATTTATAAACCAGATGCAGGCTGGTGTATCATTGATAAGCACTCGTCGAACGGTACCAAGCTGAATGATCGTGACCTGTTGCCGGATATCCCGATGTCCATCAAGAGTGGGGATATTATATCCTTGGCAAACATTAACTTACAGGTAACTGTCAGCTGACAGTCATGCGAAGAACTTAAAGATTGTTTTTAATTAGGTATGAGTAGAATAGTCTTAACGGCGGCAAGCCGCGTAGGATGTGTAAGAAGTAATAACGAGGATATGGTGCTTGCCTACGACAAGTTTGTGCGTAGCGAAGCATATCATACAGAGTTTATGACAGAGAATTTCGACCGTTTCGTGATTGCTCTGGCTGACGGAATGGGAGGTCATAATGCGGGAGAAGTCGCCAGTGCCGACGTACTTGCCAATCTGAATTTCTTCATCAATGACTTACCGAAGGGACTCTCAGTCAATGAGTTCACGGAAATGATGATGATTTGGCTCTCTTCTGTCAATAATACGATAAACTCCAAAGGACGTGTGGACCTGGCTTTGCGTGATATGGGAACGACTCTTGTCGCTGTCGTGTTCTATAATCAGAAATACTATTGGATGAACTGTGGTGACAGTCGTCTGTATCGTTTTCGTGACGGAAAGCTGACCCAGCTGTCGACAGACCATTCCCTGAATGTGATGAAGGGAGAGAAGCGTCATTCTAACGTGATCACCAATTGTATCGGGGCAGGATGTAAGAACTCTTATCTTGATATGTATGAGTTTACGGATGACTTCCAGACAGGTGACACCTATATGGTATGCTCTGATGGTTTGAACGATATGGTTCCTGACGAGGAGATAGAGAGCCTGATGCTCGATGGCGTTTCTGCCAATCGTTTTTGTGAGGCAGCCATAGAGGCAGGAGGCTATGATAATGTCTCTGTTTGTGTTTTCTCTGTAATGTAAATAGAATTATGCCATTAAGATTACCAGATAAATTACCGGCTATAGACCTGTTGAAGCAGGAGAACATCTTCGTGATGGATGACTCTCGTGCCCACATGCAGGATATCCGTCCTTTGAAGATAGTGATTCTCAACCTCATGCCGTTGAAGATCACCACCGAGACAGACCTGATTCGTTTGCTGTCGAATACCCCTTTGCAGTTGGAGATCAGTTTCATGAAACTGCGCAGTCATACGCCCAAGAACACCCCCATAGAGCATATGATGATGTTCTACCGTGACTTCGAGCAGATGAGGAATGAGAAGTATGATGGTATGATTATCACAGGTGCTCCTGTGGAGACCATCGATTTTGAGGACGTGACCTATTGGGACGAGATGAAGGATATCTTCTCGTGGGCTCGTACGCACGTGACGAGTACCTTATATATATGTTGGGCAGCACAGGCAGGACTCTACTATCACTATGGTATTCCCAAATATCCCTTGCAGAAGAAGATGTTCGGTATCTTCCCCCAAATCCCCTTAGAGCCACAACTGCCCATATTCCGTGGCTTCGATGATGTGTTTCAGATGCCGCATAGTAGGCATACAGAGTTGCACCGTGAGGATATTCTTGCCAATCCCCAGTTGACCCTTATTGCAGAGTCTCCAGACTGTGGTGTGTCCATGGTGATGGCACGTAACGGCCGTGAGTTCTTCGTCACAGGACATCTGGAGTATGCGCCTAACACCTTAGACAAGGAGTATAAGCGTGACAAGGATATCCGTGATGATGTGGACCTCCCCAAGAACTACTATCGTGACAATAATCCCGCTAACGAGCCATTGGTGACATGGCGTGCCCATGCCAACCTGCTGTATAGCAACTGGATCAACTATTACGTCTATCAGGAGACGCCTTACGATATCAACAAGATTGAATGACAGCACTCGAACTGCTCGCACCAGCCAAGAACCTCGCCTGTGGTATGGCGGCGGTCGACCATGGCGCTGATGCTGTCTATATCGGGGCACAGCGTTTTGGTGCAAGGGCGGCAGCTGGTAATAGTGTGGAGGATATCCGACAACTTTGTGACTATGCCCACCTGTATGGGGTGAAGGTGTATGTCACAGTGAATACGATCATTTATGATGATGAGTTGGAGGCGACGGAACAACTGATCTGTCAACTCGCGGAGATAGGGGTGGATGCCATCCTCGTGCAGGACATGGGTGTGCTGCGGATGGACCTTCCACCTATTTCTCTTCATGCCTCTACTCAGACAGACAACCGCACGGTGGAGAAGGTACGTTGGCTTCAACAACTGGGTTTCCAGCGGGTCGTCCTTGCCCGTGAGTTGTCGGTCAGCGAGATAGCGGCGATACACAAGGAGGTTCCTGACATGCCTTTGGAGGTTTTTGTGCATGGTGCCCTCTGTGTCAGCTATAGCGGACTGTGTTATGCGTCACAGTATTGTTTCGGTCGTTCCGCCAATCGTGGCGCCTGTGCCCAGTTCTGTCGCATGAAGTTCGACCTGTTGGACGCTGATGGAAAAGAGATAGAGCACCAGCGTCACCTGTTGTCGCTGAAGGATATGAACCAGAGTGACCATCTGGAAGAGCTGATAGAGGCTGGTGCCACCTCCTTTAAGATAGAGGGACGACTGAAAGAGGTGAGTTATGTGAAGAATGTGGTCGCTGCTTATAGTCAACGGCTCGACGCCATCATTGCTCGTCATCCCGACCGTTATAGTAGAGCTTCCAGAGGACACTGCACCTATTCGTTTACCCCGAATCTCAATAAGACTTTCAATCGTGGGTTTACCACCTATTTCCTACATGGCAGGCAACCCGATATCTTCTCACCTGATACCCCTAAGGCAATGGGGGAGTATGTGGGTTTTGTCAAGGAGATGCGGCGTGACTCCTTCAATGTGGCAGGTACCGCTACCTTTGCCAATGGTGACGGGTTATGCTTCATCAACGAGGACCGTGAGTTGGAGGGCTTCCGTGTGAACCGTGCCGAGGGCAACCGTCTCTATCCGCATGAGATGCCTCGCCACCTGCATGCAGGGATGGCACTCTACCGGAACAACGATCAGGAGTTTGAGCGACAGCTCTCCCGTCAGAGTAGTGAGCGAAAGATTCCTTTGGTGATGCGCCTTGATGTGACAGACGATGGCTTTGCGCTGTCAGCAGATGGCGTGAAGGTCAGTATTCCTTGTGAGCACCAACAGGCGGAGAAGCCGCAGCGTGAGAATATCATCCGCCAGTTGTCACGACTGGGCGGCACACCTTATGAGTGTAGTAGGGTAGCGCTTCCTGACGACTTCAACTACTTCATTCCAAGTAGTCTTTTGGCGGAGTTACGACGTAAGCTTGTCGAAGGTGCCGCCTTCGAGGGTCGAATGTGCCGCCTTCGAGGGTCGAAGGTGCCGCCTTCAAGGGTCGAAGGTGCCGCCTTCGCAGGACGAAGGTACGGGCTTCCTTATTTGTATAATATCTCCAACCGTCTGGCACGTGGTTTTTATGAGGAGCAAGGGCTCTCTGATATAGCGCCCGCCTTTGAGGTACGTCGTCCGAAAGATGCTGCGTTGCTGATGCAGTGTCGTCATTGTCTGCGCTACTCTCTGGGCTGTTGTATGAAGAATGGCGGCGGCAGACCCCAATGGAAAGAACCCCTTTTCCTCCGTCTGGGTGACGGCAGACGTTTCCGCTTGGACTTTGATTGTAAACAATGTCAGATGAATGTGTATGCGACAGATTAGTTATTACATACTTGTCCTCTGTGCGCTCCTGCTGACAGCCTGTTATAACCACGGTCCGCAGACACCTGACGCATGGGACCTGACGGAGAAACAGCTCGACAGTATCTCCTTCTTCACCACGCATCACTATACGCAGAACTATAACTTCGTGGTGAATGCCAAGAGTCTTCCACTCTCTGACCAACCCGGAGAGATGGCTTTTGACACCCTGTATGTGGTGAAAGGTGAGCAACTCGTGGTGGCAGATATCATGACCGTCTCCACAGACTCGATTGACTCTGTCTGGGTGAAGGTGGCACGTGACCAGATGACACAGGGATGGATTCGGGAGAGTGAGATGTTGGAAGGTGTGTCACCTGACGACCCTATCTCCCAGTTTATCGACTTTTTCTCCAACACCCACCTGCTTATCTTCCTCGCTTTCCTCGTAGTGGTGGTGGTTGCCTACGGACTCTACAGGTTGAACCGTCATGATGCGTATATCGTGCATTTCAATGATATCGACTCCTTCTATCCTACCTTGCTCTGTCTGCTGGTGGCAGCGTCAGCGACGTTATATGCGTCTATCCAGATGTTTGGGGTAGAGTCATGGCGACATTTCTACTATCACCCCTCGCTCAACCCCTTCGCGCTCCCCTGGCATCTGGGACTCTTCGTGGCTTCCGTCTGGGCAATCATCATTGTGGCGGTGGCATCCCTCGATGATGTGCTGCGTCATCTGACAGGTATAGAGGCAGTCCTTTATCTGGGAGGACTGGCAGGAGTCTGTGCCGTCGACTACGTGGTGTTTAGTGTCTCCACCTTATATTATATAGGTTATCTGTTGCTGATAGCTTATTTCATCTATGCCCTCTATCGTTACACCCGTTTCGCCAAACGCCGTTACACCTGTGGGAAATGTGGCGCCCTTCTGTCTGAAAAGGGGCGTTGTCCGCACTGCGGAACGGTGAACACCTGAAAAATCCACATAAATAGGGATTGCACAGAAGGACGGAATGTCATACCTTTGCACCCGTTATGAAAAAGAATAAGCAATTAATCCTGACGGGCATGCTGTTGATGGTGCCTGTCCTGTCGCAAGCCTATGAGGTGAGCGACTCCTCTCGTGTGATAGACCTTGATGAGGTCATTGTTGTTTCCCAGCCAAAAGAGAGCTTCCTGTTACGTCAGCAGCCGATGAGCAGTAATGTTTTCGGAGCCGGCGAGATGCGGCAGTTGAATGTGCGCGACCTCAGCCAGTTGTCGCAGTATGTTCCTTCTTTCGTGATGCCATCCTATGGCTCACGTCTGACCTCCTCTTTATATATCAGAGGTATTGGCTCACGTATCAACAATCCTGCCGTAGGTGTCTATTACGACAATATTCCCTTGATGTCGAAGGCTGCCTATAATAACCATTTCTATATGCTCGATAGAGTAGATGTGCTGCGTGGTCCTCAGGGAACGCTCTATGGACAGAATACCGAGGGTGGTCTGGTGCGTATCTATTCCAAGAACCCGATGAGTTATCAGGGTACTGATATCCGTCTGGGCATCGGTACGGGACTCTATACGAATGCAGAGGTGGCACACTATCATTGTCCCAGCGATAAGCTCGCTTTCTCGGTGGCAGGTTTCTATAGTGGACTGAAAGGCTTTATTGACAATCAGAATTTCTCAGAGAAAAACGATAAGAGTAATGAGGCTGGCGCTAAGATGCGTCTGATCTTTGCACCAGATAATAAGTTGAAGTTCGACTGGACGGTTGATTATCAATACGTCAACCAGAATGGTTTTGGCTATGGAGAGTTCCAACCGATAGAGACAAGTTCAGTCAGTCCATACACCCTTGATGTCGCTGATCCCGCCACCACCTTTATGAATGGTTATAAGCGTAACATGTTGAATACGGGGCTTTCCATCAGTTATGACATGGGAAAGCTGTTCTTCACCTCAACGACCAGTTATCAGTTCCTGCAAGACAAGATGTTGATGGACCAGGACTATATGACCCCAGACTATCTGAGTCTGGAACAACGCCAGAAGATGAATGCCCTGACACAAGAGTTTGTGCTCCGCTCTCATCATACAGGCTGCTGGCAGCATGCCACAGGACTCTTCGGCTCCTATCAGTGGTTGCATACTGACGCTCCCGTCTCTTTCGGTGACGCTATTACTGGACCTATTGGTTCTGCCATCGAGAATTCCATGAAGGATGCGATGCTCCAGGCAATGGTGGGACGTTTTGTGGGACAGGGTATGCCACAAGAACAAGCCATGCAGATGGCGCAGCAGACAGTCGATGCCATGGGTGTTACCATGTCGGCGGAGATGGCTGTGCCGGAGTCATTCAAGACTCCTTCGATGAACTTCGCCCTTTTCCATGAGACGAATATCCAGTTGGTGGACCGTCTGAAACTGACACTTGGTCTACGCTTTAATGTCGACAGGGTGAAAATCGACTATGACGCACTTGCCTATATGAACATGACGGGAGGTACTGCTAATGCGCTGGCTACCTATCATCTCACTTCTCATGTCGTTGACAACCGCTCGAAGACCTATACCCAGTTGTTGCCGAAAATAGGACTTACTTACAGCTTTAATGAGTTAGGGAATGTCTACGCCCTTGTCTCGAAAGGCTACCGTACAGGAGGCTACAATATCCAGATGTTCAGTGACATCCTTCAGACCGACTTGAACGCTAATCAGCAGAATGCCATGCGTGGTGACTATGATGTGGAGCATAGTGCTGAGGATTATGATGCCATTGAGGAGACCATCGCTTATAAACCCGAGGAGTCGTGGAATTTCGAGGTGGGTACACACCTGAATCTCTTCGACTCTCAGGTTCATTTCGACCTTGCGCTCTTCTATATGAAGATTCGTAACCAGCAACTCTCCATCATGGAGCCTCATAGTAATTATGGTCGTATCATGGTGAATGCGGGTAAGAGCCACTCCTGCGGACTTGAGGCTTCTCTGCGTGGACGTGCCTTTGACAATGCTCTTGACTGGGGCATGACCTACAGTTTCACCAGTGCGAAGTTTGATGAGTATGACACTTATAAGGATAACTACGTGCCTTTCGTACCAAAGCATATCCTGAGTGCGATGGCAGATTATCATATCGGTAAGCTGACCATTGGTGCGAATGTCTCTGGACAGGGTAAGACATGGTGGGACGAGGCGAACACCTTTGCCCAGAAATTCTATGCCGTACTGGGTGCCCATGCCGACTACGACTTCGGTCCCGTTGTCGTATCTCTCTGGGGACGCAACTTGACAGACACGAAATACAATACCTTTGCCATTATGTCAACGGCAGCAAGAGGAGAGCGATACTTCGCCCAGAAGGCAAATCCTATACAGGTAGGTGTGGATGTGAACATACACTTGTAAGAGGAATATATAGAACTAAACTTGATTATTTTTGTTAATAACGTTAAAATTAACGGAATTAATTAACTAAAAGACTTCTTCATATCGGCAAAAGCAGTATCTTTGCTCCCGATATGAAGAAGTCTACTATTTGGGTAATAGCCATCGTGATGGGACTCGCATTCCTGGGTCTGCTTTATCTCCAGTTCTCCTATGTCGAGGAGATGGTGAAGATGAAGAAAGAGCAGTTCGATGAGAGTGTGAATCGTAGTCTTTATCAGGCATCTCGCAATCTGGAGATGAACGAGACGCTTCGTTACTTGGAGAAAGATGTGAAGGCGACAGAGCGTCGCGCATATAGTCAGGACTCTGTGATGGTTGATGGTCTCGACGGTTCTATCCGTCAGTCACACCAGTTTGCGGTGGCTGCCGATGATGGTACGGTGTATTCCTCCTTCCAGTTGAAGACTTTCGAGATAAAGCCCGCTTCCGTGCCTAAGGCTATGATCCTGCGGAAAGACAAGAACTCACTGTCTGAGGCTGCGAAGTCGATGCAGGAGATTGTGCGCAACCGCTATGTCTATCAGAAGGCACTTCTTGACGAGGTGGTTTATAATATCCTCTATACGGCGAGTGACAAACCCCTGAAGGAGCGTGTCAATTTCCGTATGCTTGATCAGGATATCCGTGCGGAGTTGATGAATAATGGGGTGAACATCCCTTACCATTTCACCGTCTCTACGACGGATGGTCGGGAGGTATACCGTTGTCCTGACTATTCCGACGAGGGGGAGAAATACAGTTACACACAGCTTCTCTTCCGTAACGACCCCCAGTCGAAGATGGGTGTGGTGAAGATTCACTTCCCGGACATGAGCAGTTACATCTTCTCCTCCGTCCGCTTTATGATACCCTCGCTGGTTTTCACACTGGTATTGCTCATCACGTTTATCTTCACCATCGTGCTGATCTTCCGTCAGAAACGCTATACGGAGATAAAGAACGACTTCATCAATAATATGACGCATGAGCTGAAGACACCGATCGCGTCCATCTCACTCGCCGCACAGATGATGAATGACGAGAGTGTGCCGAAGACGGAGCAGATGACGAAACATCTCGGTGGTGTCATTGCCGACGAGTCGAAACGTCTCCGTTTCCTCGTAGAGAAAGTACTGCAGATGTCCATGTTCGACAAGAAGAGTGTGGTGTTCAAGAAGAAGTCACTCGACCTCAATGAGATGGTGGAGACCATCGCTTCCACATTCACCCTTCGCGTGGAGCATACTGGTGGTAAGATATACACCCAGATAGAGGCTGTCGACTCTGGTATCTATGTCGACGAGGTGCATTTCCAGAATGCCATCACCAACCTGATGGATAATGCGGTGAAATACCGTAAGCCGGAGGAACCGCTGGATATCTATATCCGTACGTGGAACGACCACGACCGTCTGCTGCTGAGTATCCGTGATACGGGACAGGGTATCAAGAAGGAGAACATCAAGAAGATCTTCGATAAGTTCTATCGGGTACATACTGGTAATAAGCACGACGTGAAAGGCTTCGGTCTCGGACTCGCCTATGTGAAGAAGGTGGTCGACCTCCATCAGGGTGAGATCAAGTGTGAGAGTGAGTTGGGCAAAGGTACGAAGTTCACGATCGCCCTGCCCATCATGAGAGAGAACCAAGAGTAAGAAACAATAATATTAACACTTAAACGAATAAGATTATGGACGAGAAACTGAAAATTCTTCTTTGTGAAGACGATGAGAACCTGGGTATGCTGTTGCGTGAGTATCTGGCAGCAAAGGGTTACCAGGCTGAGTTATGCCCCGATGGTGAGGCTGGCTACAAGGCTTTCCTGAAGACAAAGTTTGATATCTGTGTGCTCGACGTGATGATGCCTAAGAAAGACGGTTTCACACTGGCACAGGAGATTCGCAGTGCCAATGCGGAGATTCCTATCATCTTCCTGACTGCCAAGACCTTGAAGGAGGATATCCTCGAAGGCTTTAAGATTGGTGCTGACGACTATATTACCAAGCCTTTCTCTATGGAGGAGCTGGTATTCCGTGTAGAGGCTATCCTCCGTCGTGTACGTGGTAAGAAGAACAAGGAGAGCTCTGTATATCATATCGGTCGCTTCACCTTCGATACCCAGAAGCAGTTGCTGACCATTGGTGAGAAGCAGACTAAGCTGACCACCAAGGAGAATGAGTTGCTGGCTCTGCTGTGCTCTCATGCCAACGAGATCCTGCAGCGTGACTTCGCCTTGAAGACCATCTGGATTGACTATTTCAATGCGCGTTCTATGGATGTGTATATCACCAAGCTGCGTAAGCACCTGAAGGATGATGACCAGATTGAGATTATCAATATCCACGGCAAGGGTTACAAGCTCATTGCACCAGACGAGGAATAATCCTTTCGGGATCAGATAGAATAGAAGAGGGGCGATCAATAATCTGACCGCCCCTCTTTTCTATTCAGTGTTTGTGTCGGAAGATTGTTTCTTATACGATACCCTGGCTCATCATAGCGGAAGCCACCTTCATGAAGCCGGCAACGTTAGCACCCTTCACGTAGTTGATGTAACCGTCAGCCTGTGTGCCATACTTCACGCAGTTCTCGTGAATA
>CAJONQ010000041.1 GCA_905235835.1 uncultured Prevotella sp. | reverse complement strand
AAAAGTTTGGCGATATCTGAATTATTGCCTATCTTTCCAGACGAAGTTGAATAGATAAACGTTAGAGTATACCTGTTCTCTCCGCAGGATAAAGAAAGACTACGAGGATATCTTCGGAGTCTTTCTTTATCTAATAACCTAAGTCCTCCCCAACAAGAACGACAACGTGTCGTCCCTTTTTCGGACTGAGCCACTTAAACGCTTGACGATGTGTGCAAAATTAAGTAAAATAAATGAAATGACCGAACATTTTCCAATTTTTATGCTTACCTTTGCATAAAATTGTAAGTAAACAGATGAAAAAGCTAATAGTTTTTCTGGTCATGGCATGCCTGTCGGCGGGTGTACAACAGGTGATGGCTCAACCCAAACAGCCAACAGACTCCACGGAGTTGGTGGTGAATGACACGCTTGAAGCCGACTCAGCGATGGCGTTGATAGATGCTGACCTTAACGGAATGGATGCCGCAGAGGGTGGGGGGCTCCATAAATTATTGAAGTCTAAGTTCATAGAGGGTTCCGCAGGCTTCATGTCATTGGTGGCTCTCGCCTTGGTGCTTGGTCTTGCCTTCTGTATTGAGCGCATTATTTACCTGACGTTGTCGGAGATTAACGCTAAGAAACTGATGCAAGACATTGACGCCAAGTTGATGGAGAACGATGTAGAGGGTGCCAAAGACCTGTGTCGTCAGACTCGTGGTCCTGTGGCAAGTATCTGTTATCAGGGCTTGTTGCATATCAAAGAACCCTTGGATCAGATAGACCGTCAGTTGACAAACTACGGAACGGTGCAGATTTCCAACATGGAAAAGGGTTGCTCGTGGATTAAGTTATTCATTGCTGTCGCTCCTTCATTGGGATTCTTAGGTACGGTGATCGGTATGGTGATGGCGTTTGACCAGATACAGACGGCAGGTGATATCAGTCCGACTATTGTCGCCTCTGGTATGAAAGTAGCATTGATTACCACTATCTTTGGTATTATCGTAGCCTTGATTCTACAACTCTTCTACAACTATATCCTGTCGAAGATAGAGCATCTGACCTCCCAGATGGAGGAGAGCGCCATCACGCTGATGGATTCTGTGACGAAGTATAAAGGAGGGTTGAAGGATTGAAGAATTGAAGGATGAAAGGATTGAAGAATGGCTAATATGGGTGGTTATATCTTGGCGGAGGTCATGTTATGGCTGATGTATGCCATGTTATTTGTGGCATTAGTGGCTGCTGTCGCATCAGCAGTACACTCCTTTCGTCATCGTTACGACAGTATTGCTGCCAGCAACCGTGTGCCTCGTAAGTATATCGCTTGGGGAGTGGCTGGCTTTGCCATCCTCTTGTTGTTGATTACTTGTCTGGCAGGCTCCTCACAACCGCTGATTATCAACGGCATCAGTTATACAGACCGATTTTGGTTGAAGGCAACAGATGGACTGATAGTGTCGTCTGTTATCCTGATGGTGATTGCCGCATGCTTTGTCATCTATGGTATATCGGGGATGAATAGAAAACTAAAACACTGAATATATGTTCTTCCGTCGTCGTCAAAGGGATATCCCAGAACTCAATACCACGTCAACAGCTGACATCTCGTTTATGCTGTTGGTGTTCTTTTTGGTAACCTCATCGATGGACACGGACAAAGGATTGTCACGTCAACTGCCCCCTGTGGACGATCAGCCCCAGAAGGAAATAGATATCAATCGCAGTAATGTGATGCAGATACGACTTGACAAGAACGACTCTTTATGGATTGACAATCAGTCGGTGTCGTTCGCTGCCTTGCAAGGACAAGTGGAGTCGTTTGTAGCAAGTCGTCAGACTGAGCAGTATGTGGTGGGTGTTCAGACAGACCGTACTACGAGTTATGCTGCATATTTCGAGATGCAGAACACGATTGTCGCTGCTTTCCATGCTCTGAGAGACAAGATGGCTCAGCAGCGTTATGGACATGCTTTCTCGCAATGTACCCCCGAGGAGCGTGAGGTTATCGTCAGGCGTTATCCGTTACGCATCAGTGAGGCACAGCCGACACAGGAAGGAGGTCGCCCATGAGTCGTTTCCGTCGTCGTAACAATCATGATGTTCCAGGATTGAATCTCGCGTCAATGCCAGATTTAATCTTCACCGTCCTCTTCTTCTTTATGATAGTGACCCACATGCGACAGACAGAGTTGAAGGTGCGTTATGTCGTGCCGCAGGGTACGGAGTTGGAGAAAACGGGTTATAAAGGCAGTGTGGTATATCTGTATATCGGACATCCTGTGGACGAGCATGGAAAGGTTATCTCCGACGAGACCCGCATTCAGGTGAACGACCATTATGTGTCTGTCTATGAGATACCGGGTGCTATCGCTGAGGCTCGTGATAAGATGTCGAGTGAGGACAGGATGCGTATGACGGTCAGTGTCCATGCCGATCGTGATACGGATATGGGTGTTATCAATGATGTGAAGCAGGCATTGCGACAGGCAGGAGCCTTGCGCATCAACTATTCCGCCACGAATAAGGAAACAATAAAAAACTAAAATATAAGTATTATGGCAGTACAGAAACTTGATCAGTTGGATAAGAAAATCCTTCGTATGATAGCAGAGGACGCTCGTGTACCTTTCTTAGAGGTGGCTCGTGCCTGCAATGTCAGTGGTGCGGCGATTCATCAGCGCATCCAGAAGTTGACGAACCAGGGAATACTGAAAGGATCCCAGTTTGTGATTGACCCGGAGAAGATTGGTTACGAGACCTGTGCCTATATCGGACTGAACCTGAAAAACCCGGAGAACTTCGACAAGGTGTTGGCAGAGTTGCAGAAGATCCCAGAGGTGACGGAGTGCCACTATACGACAGGTAACTTTGATATGTTCATTAAAATCTATGCGATGAACAACCATCACCTGTTGACCATCATCCACGACAAACTGCAACCGCTGGGACTTGCCAGCAGTGAGACACTGATATCCTTCCACTCGGCATTCAATAGACAACTGCCAGTGGTGGATGCTCCAATCTTGGAGGATTAGTCGTTAGCGGATATAATCGACAAAAGCATATTCGAAGGCATGCTTCTCATCCTTTGAGTGCGCTTCTTTCGTATCTACTTTCCAGTCGCTATAGTCGGGGAAGAAAGCGTCTGCCTCCTTGGGAGTATCGTCAATCTCCGTCAGACAGAGACGGTCGGCAAATTGGATAGCCTGCTCATAGACCCGTGCTCCACCTATGATATATATGTCCTCCTCAGGCTTACAACTCTCCAATGCTTCCTTTAGAGTAGGGTAGACCTCGCAACCAGGCAGTTCTTTCGTGGTGCGACTCAACACAACATTCCTACGATTGGGCAGTGCTCCCTTCGGAAGACTCTCGAACGTATTGCGTCCCATGATGATGGTATGCCCGGTAGTCAATGCTTTGAAACGCTTTAAGTCGTTGGGCAACCAATACAATAACTTATTCTCAAAACCGATAGCCCGGTTCTTTGCGACTGCTGCGATAATTGAAATCATAACTAAGAACTATGAACTAAGAACTATGAACTAAACACTCACCTCCGCTTTAATGTGTGGCCATGGGTCGTAACCCTCCAGTTTGAAGTCCTCATACTGGAAGTCAAAGATGTTCTTCACGTCTGGATTGATAGTCATCTTTGGTAGAGGACGAGGCTCGCGAGTGAGTTGCAGTTTCGCCTGTTCGATGTGGTTCAGGTAGAGGTGCGTATCACCAGTAGTATGGATGAAGTCACCAGCCTTCATACCAGTCACCTGTGCCATCATCTGCAACAGCAGTGCATACGAGGCGATATTGAAGGGAACACCAAGGAAAGTGTCCGCTGAACGCTGGTAGAGTTGGAGAGACAAACGTCCGTCTGCTACATAGAACTGGAAGATGGTATGACAAGGGGGCAGTGCCATCTTGTTGACCTCTGCGACATTCCATGCCGATACGATCATGCGACGAGAGTTGGGATTGGTCTTCAACTGGTCGACCACATATTGTATCTGGTCGATTACCCCACCGTCATAGTCGGGCCATGAGCGCCATTGATGCCCATAGACAGGACCTAACTCACCGTTCTCATCTGCCCATTCGTCCCAGATGTGTACGTTGTTCTCTTGTAAGAACTTGATGTTAGTACTGCCTTTCAGGAACCATAACAGCTCGTAGATAATCCCTTTCAGGTATAACTTCTTGGTTGTCAGCAAGGGAAAACCGTCGTCGAGATTGTAGCGCGACTGTGTTCCGAAGATGCTGATAGTACCAGTTCCTGTGCGGTCACCCTTCTGGGTGCCCTCCGTCAAGATGCGGTTCAGTATGTCTAAATATTGTTTCATATCTCTTTTAATATTGGTTCGTATTCGTTGGGTATATGTGTCGTCTTGATTTTCCACTCCTTAGGGTAGAGGTTGTTGGCACGGTTGCCGATGTTCTTGGCAAGTCCGAGGGGATGTCCGAGGAAGCAAACCTCCACGATGCCACGGGGTGTATCGGCAGGAAGTACCAATGCTTCATGCCTTAGATACGCCATTGCCTGAGGGTAGGATAAGGCTATCTGTGCGACAGGTGCCGACTCCCCGTTTGTTCCATAGGGTGGAACACTTTGTTCCATGGGATGGAACATTTTGTTCCATGGGGTGGAACACTTTGTTCCATGGGATGGAACATTTTGCTTCTTACCTTTTCTTAATGCGCAAATAAATAATCCCTCACTCTTCGTGATGCCTGGGATGAAGCGATAGACGGGCTCGTCGAAGCCGTTGAGCAGTGAACCAGTGATGTTCCAAGCCGGATTAGTCTCCACTTTCAGCACCTCAGCCTCATAGTTGTCGAGTATCCAGCGGATGTTCTCCTCGTTCTCTTTAGTATTAAAGGTACACGTACTATATATAAATAGACCACCTTCATTGAGACATTCCCATGCGTCTGCTACGATGTCGCGTTGCAGTCGCCAGCATTTCTCCACGTTCTGCGGACTCCATTCACGGATGGTCGCCTCGTCTTTGCGGAACATACCCTCCCCAGAGCAAGGCACATCACATAGAATCACGTCAAACTTCATCTTCGCCTTGCGATAGTCCTTCGGGTAGGCATTGGTGACATGGCAGTTGGGATAGCCCCATTTCTGAATGTTCTCCATGAGGATGCTGGCACGATTGCGAACAGGTTCGTTGCTGTATAAGACACAGTCCTCGGGCAATGCCGAGCGAAGCAATGTCGACTTGCCACCTGGTGCCGCACAGAGATCAAGACAGTTGGCGAATGAAAGTTCCGAAAGATATTGTCGCAATACTTCGTCCAAGAACATCGAGGCAGCCTCCTGCACATAGTAGCAGCCGGCGTGGAAGAGGGGGTCGAACGTGAAGTTCGGACGACTTTTCAGGTAATAGGCATTCCTGCACCAAGCCACTTCCTCTGCGTCAACAGGCTTTCCCGCAGGCTTCTTAGGGTTGAGACGGATGCTCACAGGAGCCTCCTCCTCGAACGATAGCAGGTATCGCTCGAAGCGCTCGTCGCCCATTATTTGGCGGGTGTAGGTGGTAAACTCAACAGGTAATTTCGCCATTTGCTTGCAAAATTAAAAAAAAAATCGCACCTTTGCAACTAATTCACATATTGTAACGTCTAACGGATAAACAAAACAATAAATAACAAATGGACATGAAACAAGGATTAATCGTTTTAACGATGTTGCTCACACTCGGAATGAGTGTACCGGCAATGGCACAAAAACACCGTCATACCCCCCAAGGGGCAGAGCTGGTAGATACTACTAAGAATGGTTCGGCAGTGGATGCCTTCTCTGATACCACAACGGTAGACAGCAGTTCCACCACCCATTATTCCTTTGAATGGGACAGCGATAATGACGAGGATGTTGACAAAGCCTTCGAGGCAATGGGACAGGCTTTTGATAAGTTGAATAACTCTGGACTTGCTTGGTTGGCATGGGTGATTGTTATTCTCGTCCTTATCTTTGTGTTCCTGCTTGTTCTTTCCCCCTTCATCTTCATCATACTGCTTATCTGGCTGGTGAGCAGGAACCGCAAACAGAAGGTGCAGATGGCGCAAATGGCAATGCAGAACGGACAGCCCATCCCCGAACAGCTGTTGGAATCACCTAAGGAGGAAGTCAGCGACGAGTATCAGAAAGGACTCCGTCAGTGCTTCGTAGGTATCGGACTTGCCATCTTCCTCGGTATAGCCGCAGAAGAGATAGGTTTTGGTATAGGTGCTTTGGTATTCTGCATCGGCTTGGGTAAGATTATTGCGGCAAAGACGGCAAGTAAGAAAAATGACTTAAATGATAATAATAACTTAACACATTAATATTATGACTAAGAGACTGTATCGCTCCGACGACCGTGTGATAGGTGGTGTATGCTCCGGCATCGCAGAGTATTTGGACTTCGACCCCGTTGCCGTACGTTTAGGATATGTCTTCCTGACCTTGGCGACATGCTTCTCGGGAGTGCTGTTCTATATCGTGGCTTGGATTGTCATGCCAGAGAAGAGTAAAGTGATTTAATGGCATCACTCACTGACATCTCCCTCGTAGCACAGGTGGCGGTATTAGGCAACCGACGGGCTTTCGATGAACTCGTGCGCCGATACCAGTCACCAGTGCGCCGTTTCTTTCTGCATCAGACCCTGGGCGATGAGCAGTTGAGTGACGACCTGGCGCAAGATACCTTCATCAAGGCATATACGAACATCGGGAAATTCCGAGGATTCGCTTCCTTTCAGACATGGTTGATGCGTATCGCTTATAATGTTTTTTACGACTATACGAGGGCGCATAAGCAACTGGCTGACATGGATAGTGTTCCTGAACGACAGAGTATGCAAGTGAGTCCGACGTTGAAGATGGATCTCTACCATGCCCTTGCGTTGCTCAAGCCTGATGAACGCACCTGTGTTACCCTGCAACTCATAGATGGTTACGATATCAAGAAGATTGCGGAGATAACACGGATCAAGGAGGGGACGGTGAAGTCGCACCTCTCCAGAGGAAAGGAAAGACTAGCAAACTATTTAAAGCAGAATGGTTATGGATGAACAGAATGAGAAGCTGCTGCAACAGTTCTTCAGCGAGGCAGCACAACAGACGATAGAAGACAATGGCTTCACAGAACGGGTGATGAACCAGTTACCACCAATGCGTGTCAAGCGTTTTACTCGTATCTGGACAGCTTGCTGTATCCTTATTGCCGCCATACTCTTCACCTTATTCCATGGTTGGGAGTTGTTGCTGGTGCAGATGGAGGTGTTCATGCGTACCACCATCGCAGAACCTCCACAGATTAATCCTGTGATGGCGGTCTTTGTGTTAATCAGTCTAATGATGATAGGAGTTTACGAAGTACTTAATTACGAGCGGGTGATTCGATAAGGCGACCGTCCTTGTCGAACATACCGTAAGTGGTACTGGTCACTCTGAACTCCGTACGACGGTTGAGCTGGTTGCATATCTCCTGCTCTTCTGGTGTGAACGTTCTGACATAATCCTCTGTCAGAACGTCGTTCTCTTTCAGGAAGGTATACTTTTCCGTAAGTTTCTTGCGAATCTTCTTGGGACTTCCCTTACCATAGCCCTTTGCTTGGAGTCGTGCCTTGGCTATTCCTTTTTGTATGAGGTAGTTGATCACAGACTCTGCTCGGCGTTGGGAGAGTCGGATATTATACTCCTCGCTACCCTTATAGTCACAATGGGATGCAAGTTCGATGGCGACATGTGGGTTCTCGTTGAGCAGGGTTACTAACTTGTCAAGTGCTTCTGTGGACTCAGGACGCAGGGTGGCACGGTCGAAGTCATAGAAGATATTGTCTATCAGGACAGGGGCTGTAATACTTGCCAAAGGGAATTGTAACACATATTCCTCGGAGTCCTCCACCGGTTCTACACGCAGTTCCTCCTTGTGATTAAGGTAACCGACGCAGGTTCCAAGCAATACATAGTCTACATTTGGCTTGATCTGTTGGGTAAATGAGCCATCGCCCTTCACACTCAATTTAAGATTAGTGCCGTCGTTACCCACCAGATAGACGATAGCCTGTGGCAGTTCATAACCCTCCTGTTCATAGACCCAGCCTTTGACCGTCTGGATAATCTCCGGGTTTTCAAAAGAATAGATGTGGTCCCAACCATGGGCATCACCACGGTTACTGGAGAAGAACCCTTTGTTCAGCATACCTTCAAAGGTCATTCCGAAGTCGTCACCTTGCGAGTTGAGGGGGAATCCAGGATGCTCTAACTGCCAGCCGAAGGCGTTAGGTTTGGCGATAAAGATGTCGAGTCCACCCATTCCCTCATGTCCGTTGCTGGAGAAATACAGGTCACCATTGGGACGGAAAGTAGGGAAGAGCTCGTCACCTGGAGTGTTGACAGGTGCCCCAAGGTTCTCTACACCACCCATGCTGGTCTCTGAAAGACGGACACGCCAGATGTCTTTACCACCGACTCCACCTGGCATGTCGCTGACAAAATAAAGCCATTTACCATCAGGACTGACGGCAGGGTGGGCGAAAAGTGAAAGCGTGTCACGTGTCAGTTCTACCTCCTGTGCCTTTGTCCATGCGGCATCGGAGCGGCGTGAGGAGGCAATCTTCGCATAACGGGGGTAGTTATTATCTGTCTTGCAAATTGTCAGATACATGGTATGTCCGTCGGGTGTCAGACAACAGGCACCCTCATCGTCTTCGGAATTCAGTTCGGAGTCAATTACCTGCGGGCGTTGCCATTTGCCTTGCTCGTCTTTCTGGGCAACGAAAATGTCGCCATTCTTCGTACCAGTAATACCGCTCAACTCGTCTCCAGTCGCCTCATTACGGGTAGAGGTGAAGTAAAGACGGTCGTAGGCGTCACCTCCTAAGACTGGAGAGAACTCGGCACGACGGGAGTTGAAGATGTTCTCCCGCTTTACTGTATAGCGTGAGCCTTCTTGCTTCCATATTGGAGCCTGCTGTGCGGAGCGTAGTCCGTTCTGTGCGAGAATCTTTGCAAAGGCAGGGCTTTGGGCGGCAACAGAGTCAACAAGCATATCGCCATACACATTTATCGCCTCTTTATAACTGCCAGCTTTTAATAGTTGTTGTCCTAAATACAGTTGTGTCAGCGAGTCCTGTTGACCATAACGTAAAGCATTACGGTAGGCAGCGATGGCTCGTTGGGTATAGTTAATGCGTCGATAACAGTCAGCCATCTTCAGCGCACGCTCTCCTCTGAGCTTCCTTTCCTTGACAGGGGTCTGGGCATACGCTCTCTTGTATTGTGTCGCAGCGTCGAAATACTCGCCTAAGGCATAATACTTATCTCCTTTCTTCATCGCCTGGTCAGCACCGCATCCTACGAGGATGATGCTCACCAATAGTAAAAACAGAATCTTACGCATACCTTTTATTATAACGCATGCGTCCTTTGATTTATTGCTTTTTCTTTCCTTTCTTCTTCTCTTCTTCGGGGGGCATCACAGTGATACGGCGGTTGGTAGGGTCACGCATAACATCTGTGACAATTGCTGTTACTTGGTCTAATGAACTGTCCAGCGTCGTATTTCTGGTGCTCGATGTCACGCAGTTTCTTTTCCCAAATACCAGTTAACTCACAACTCTTCAGCAGTTCCTCACGGATGAGGTCGATGAGTTCTATTCCTGTTGGGGTAGCGACAAGGCGTTTGCGCTCTCTTCTGATATAATGGCGTTTAAAGAGTGTCTCGATGATACTTGCACGACTGGAAGGACGACCAATGCCGTTTTCCTTCATTGCGGCACGTAATGTCTCATCCTCCACAAACTTTCCAGCTGTTTCCATGGCACGAAGCAAGGAAGCCTCATTATAATAAGGTGGAGGCGTGGTCCATTTCTCGGTTAGCGTGGGTTTATGTTCTCCAGTCTCACCCTTGACAAAAGTGGGGAGGGTACGTTCCTCATCGTCTTTTTTCTCAGGGGTCTCGGAGGACTCGGCGTTCTCTGAAGATTCGGGAACTCTCTCTCTTACAACACGCCATCCGGGTTCAAGAATTTCCTTACCAGTTACTTTGAACTCTATCTCGTCTACCTCACCCAATACGGTGGTAGTAGAGAATTTACAATCAGGTAGGAAAACACCGATAAAGCGACGGGCTACAAGGTCAAAGACCTTTTGCTCCGCATCGCTCAGATTCTGAGGAATAACACCTGTAGGGATAATGGCATGGTGGTCAGTGACTTTGGAAGTGTCAAACACACGCTTGGATTTCTTTAAAGCTTTACCGCCAATTGGTCTGATAAACTCTGCATAGGGTGCTATACCGGCGAATTTCGTCTGATAAAGCCCATTGAGTGTCTGTGGGCATTTTGGATAGATGTCATCAGAGAGATATTGGGTATCCACACGAGGATACGTGGTGTATTTCTTCTCATACAGTGACTGGATGAGGTTGAGGGTCATCTCTGCAGAGAAGCCGAACTTACGGTTACAATCTACTTGCAGTGATGTGAGATCGTAAAGCTGGGGTGGTTGCTCTTTTCCCTCCTTCTTCTCAACCTTTGTCACCACGAAAGGCTTGCCCTCAATAGTGGCGAAAGCTTCTTCTCCTTCTTCCTTAGAGGTAAACTTTCCTTTGGTAGCCGTGAATGTAGTATCCCGGTAAATGGTGGCAAGTACCCAATATGGTTCGGGTTTGAAATTCTCTATTTCTTTTTGGCGGTTAACGATCAGTGCCAGAGTGGGCGTCTGTACTCGTCCGATACTTAGTACCTGACGATTTTGCCCATACCTTAACGTATAGAGACGGGTACAGTTCATACCTAAAAGCCAATCACCGATGGCACGGGACAGTCCTGCCATATACAAAGGCTGGTAGTCTGCCTGATCTTTGAGTTGGGTGAATCCCTCACTGATAGCTTCGTCGGTCATTGAAGAAATCCACAGACGACTGACGGGACACTTGGCACCAGCCTTCTGCATCACCCATCGCTGTATGAGTTCTCCTTCCTGTCCGGCATCACCACAGTTGACGATGCGGTCAGCCTTCTGCATGAGGCTCTCGATGATGGCAAACTGCTTCTTGATACTTGGCTGGTCAATGAGCTTAATACCAAAACGCTCAGGTATCATAGGCAGTGATGTCAGATTCCACGACTTCCACATGGGTGTATAGTCGTGAGGCTCTTTCAGCGTACACAGATGACCGAAAGTCCATGTCACCTGATAGCCATTCCCTTCCATATAGCCGTCGCGTGAGGATGTTGCACCGATAATACGGGCAATATCCTTTGCCACGCTGGGCTTTTCTGCAATACAAACTATCATATGGGCGACAAAATTACAAAAAAATAGGTTAATAACCTAAATTTTCGCCCACCAAAATGACAATGATGCGACCAGGCTTGCTACTATTGCGAAGGAAATGGATGTAGTTGCAAATACTCTGTGGAGAATTGCAGTTATGGCAGACTCCGTCAATTTGGCAGGGAGTGTTGATGTCAAAGCGGGCGGCATTGGTAGGACTGGCAGTACTCCTTGCTCGTTTAAGAGCTGCTTCTGTATCCTGAGCCACTTTGTTCATACCTACTACAAAAATAACATGTTTCGGTCCCCATGTGATAGCAGCTACACGATTGCCATTACCATCAATATTCACGATAACGCCATCTTCTGAGATGGCATTAGCCGATGAGAGGTAATAGTCTGCGTGGAATGCCCGATAGTACATTTCCTGTTTTTCCTCAGCAGTCTCTACAAGGTCACGGTCCCATACATCAAGAGTGCCACGGTCTTTTAATATCTGAGGAATGCACATGTTACGGATGGTCATGGTACCACCCCAGGTGACACTACTTCCATCAGGGATTAACTCGTTGACTTTCTGGACCGCCTCTTTGCTGGTAGCACAATAGTATGCCTCAAAGTGGCGACGCTCCAGCTGTTTGGTCATCTTAATGCCCAGCCGTTGGTTGCGTTGTTCTATTGGTGTCATTTGTCTTTTTCTATTTAATAGGCGTGATCGTCTACAATTTCTTGTTTGTCTAATTTCTTCTTGTCAATAGCCCGCCATGCATAGACGATATAGGCAAGGACAAAGGGGACAAGGAGTGATACATAAAACATGGTACGGAGCGTGAACTCACTAGAGCATGAGTTGGCAAGCGTCAGTGACGACTGTAGGTCTGCAGTAGACGGATAGTATGCCGTATGGTTCCATGCGGAGCAGAGTAACAGGGCAAGGACGGTAAGTACGGTTCCTATGCCTGCAGGCCATATTCCTCCGATATAGTCCTTCGACACGATTGTCTTACCAATACCAATGAGCACGAGGGCAACACCTATTAATAATATAATAAGTAGATACCACATGTCGATGAGATTGTGGAAGTATTTATAAGGCTCCATATAGATAACGCCTGTCTCAGGATTCCATGTATACCCGTCCTTCAATAGCAGATGGACGAGATAGGCGACAAAGAGAATCAGGAACGGAATAGTGGCACCAACTAAGCGTACACTACCACGGCAGCGTATGTCCTCATCGTCAACATTGTTCATCACATAGAGGATTCCTAAAATGCGAGATAGGAAAACCACTGCAAATCCAAAGACGAGTACCCAGGGGTTAAGCAGTGCGTCCAGTCCGTGAGAGGCATTTGCCCACCTGCTAATGATGGGTGTGAAGGAGCCTGCGTCAATCAGATTGTCCTTAGCAATAATAAAGTTTGAGCCCTCGAAGAAGGTGGCAACGGCTCCACCTAAGAGTAATGGTCCAAGAATACCATTCAGTGCCAGGAAGAACTGGAATGTTTTTGGACCGAGGAAGTTCCCAATCTTATTCTGGAACTCATAACTGACAGCCTGCAACACGAAGGTAAACAGGATGAGCATCCATAGCCAGTAGGCTCCTCCAAATGAGGTGGAGTAGAAAAGGGGGAAGGAGGCGAAGAATGCTCCACCGAATGTGACGAGGGTAGTAAACGTAAATTCCCATTTACGACCCGTTGAGTTATAGACGAGTCGACGACCTTCCTCTGTATATCCGAGACTGCCAGCCAAAGAGTTGGCTCCCTGTACGAAGAGCAGGAAAACTAACAATGCTCCTAAGAGTGCTACTACAAAGCACCAGTAATGTTGCAAAAATTCGTATGTCATAACTTTCAACTCTTAACATTCAACTTTCAACTTGATTTGAATACTCTGGTCCCTTCTTAATCTGTTTCAATAGAATATTGATCTCTACGGCAAGCATCAGGGTGAAAAGGAACAGGAAGATAAAGAAGGTGAGTGCCACGGCATTGCCGCCGATGTCACTGACTGCAACCCATGTGGGCAGCATGTCCTGAATGGTCCATGGCTGACGACCGAACTCGGCAACAAGCCATCCGCTCTCAGAGGCAATATAGGCAAGAGGAACCAGAATGATGGCAATGATATAATGCCAGGCAGGGAGTCGGGCGATATCATAAGAGTCTGCCTCAGTCTCTGGCAGTAAGCCAAAGGCTGCCAGCAACCGTCTCGTGACTATCGAGAAGAATGGAATCTTAAAGGCAAGCAGAATGATGACTGCGAAGAATAGAATGAATATGCAGCCGAGTCCCACCATCGTGCGGAATGCCCAGAAGTTAATAGGAACATAAGGTACGATGTCGTGTTTGTTTTTTACATAGCCATACCCCATATATTTCATATTCTCTTTCAGAATGGCAAGTTGTGCTTTCTGTGTCGCCTCGTCCGCACCGTTCTTTCTTGCCTTACGGTAGGCGGCAAGTGCAGTGATAGCCTTTTGTCCCATAACAATCTTCTCATCGACAGAGGGCTCTCTCGTCCCGTCAGGTCTGGTATAACCATTCAGAATGTCATTAATACCAGGCACATACCCATGTGGGTCGTTAGTAGCCATGATGCTCAGGGCATAGGGCATGTCTATCTTCAATGGTGCCGGCTCCTCATTCTGGTAATCAGGTTGGGCGATAGGATTCACCCATGCAATGGCGGTTAGTCCTTGGTCTGTGCCACCGTTGTATAATGCCTCCATGGCAGCAAGTTTCATGGGCTGAGCCTTAGCCACCTGTTGTCCACTGATATGTCCTGTGAAGGCTGCTCCCAGTGAGGCGATCAGTCCTACAATAGCGGCAATCTTGATGCTCTCCTTGGCAAGTTTTATCTCGCGTTTCTTCCATAGATACCAACTGGATACGGCAACAACAAAGACGGCACCAATAATCCATGCGGAAATAACAGTATGGCAGAATTTGCCAACGGCAAAGGGGGAGAGTGCCACGTCAATGAATGATACCATCTCATTACGCATTGTGTCGGGATTGAACTCACAACCGACAGGATATTGCATCCAGGCATTTGCCACAAGAATCCACCATGCTGAGATAGTGGCACCCAGTCCTGTGAGCCATGTGGAGGCAAGATGGAATCCTTTGGATACCTTGTTCCAGCCGAAATACATGACGGCGACAAAGGTGGACTCCATGAAGAAAGCGACAATACCCTCTATGGCAAGGGGGGCACCAAAGATGTCTCCCACAAACCAAGAGTAGTTGCTCCAGTTGGTTCCGAATTCAAACTCGAGGATAATACCTGTGGCAACACCCATGGCAAAGTTCACACCAAACAGTTTCTGCCAAAACTTTGCAGTGTCACGCCAGAAAGTCTTTTGTGTACGATAATAGCAGGTTTCTGCAATACCCATAATGACAGCAAGTCCTAAGGTTAGAGGAACAAACAGCCAGTGATAAATCGCAGTCAAGGCGAACTGTGCTCTTGCCCAGTTAATGGAGCCCGCATCAATGTTTAATAATAGGTCGTTCATAATATTGTAGGTTTAAATTAGGTTTGTTGGAGGTGTTAGTGGGCTCGCTCTATCATCTCGCTTGCCACGTAATCAGACTCACCGCCTTCCACTGTATGACTTTTGAGGAAATTGGGGAAGAAGAATACTTTGAGGATGGCAAACATGATGAATAGCTTGATGAAGATAATCGCCCATAGTGTTTTGCCCAGCTTCATATTCCTAAAGCCGTCGTAATAGAGGTCGAATGCTCTGTACCAAAATCCCTGTTTGCTCATGAGTAGTCCTCTTTTTATCGTTAATATTGTTGCAAATATAGTAAATAAAATCAAATCAACCAACTTTTCTTTGCTATTTTATGGAAAAGTTTTACCTTTGCACCATATTATATTATATATGGACAAAAAGATTATATCCGTTCTTGCTGTAGTCATAGCATTGCTAATAGGCGGTGTCGCTTATTTAGGGTATAGCCTGTACCAACAGTCAGAGGCAAATAAAGATATGGAAGAACTTGCCACACTTGACAAACAAGAGATGGAAGGCGAGTACCAGCAGTTTGCAGATCAGTACAGTGAGATGAAAACCCGTATCAACAATGACTCTATCATTGCTCAGCTGACTCGTGAGCAGGAGCGAACAGAGCAGTTGTTGCGAGAACTGAAGAATACTAAAGCAACAGATGCCGCAGAGATTACGCGTCTGAAGAAAGAGCTGGCATCAGTACGTGCAGTCCTTCGAAGTTACGTTTTGGAGATAGATTCCCTGAATCGTCTGAATCAGGCATTACAGGATGAGAATACCAGGTTCCGTACCGAGTTAGAGGAGAGTAATCAGCAGAACCAGGCATTGACTTCTGATAATGCGACACTTTCTGAAAAGGTCGCTATTGCCGCCCAGTTAAATGCGGTGAATATCGACATCATGATGATTGTCAAAGGTGCTTTGTCCTCAAAGACAAAGGAACGTACCAAGCATCCGCATAAGATAGGTGGTTCTACCAACGAGATGAAAGTGCGTTTTGTCCTTTCCCGTAATGTGACTGCAACCAATGGTATGCGTTCTATCTATGTGCGTATTCTTACGCCAACAGGTAGTGTGCTGAATGCCTCAGGAAAGTGTGCCTTTGAGGATAAACAAGTCGATTTCACGGCAGCGAAGAACATAGAATATACGGGTGAGGAGACTCCGATGGAGTTTTATGTGGCAAAGAAAGAAACTTTAATACCAGGTACTTATCGTGTTCAGGTGATAGCCGATGGACATGAGATTGGAACCCGTTCTATAGAACTTGAGAAATAGGAAATGAAAAAGCAATTACTTTTTTCTCTACTTGCTTGTGTTGCACTTCCTGTTGGGGCGCAGAAAGTACTATCCCTCGACAGTTGTCGGGCGATGGCGTTGCGTAACAACAAACAGTTGAGTGTCTCACGGGTAAAGCAAGAGGTCGCAGCCAATATGCGCAAGTCGGCAAGGACTAAATACCTACCGCATGTCAGCGCATTGGGTGGCTATGAGTGGACCAGTAAGGAAATCTCGATTCTGAATGACGACCAGAAGTCTGCATTGTCGAATATCGGTACGAGTCTTGCTGGAAACATAGGCGAAGGAATCCAGCAAGGGATGGCTGGTATACCGCAGAACGTATGGCAGGCTCTTGGGCAAATGGGTATTTCCCCAGATGTTATTCAACAACAGGTGGGTACTGGACTGAACCAGTTTGGCGGTGTGCTGAATGCTGGTGGTCAGCAGATTGTTGATGCTTTCCGTACTGATACCCGTAATATGTTCGCAGGTGCTATCATGGTGACGCAACCTGTCTTCATGGGTGGCGCTATTATCGCTATGAATAAGATGGCAGATATTGGAGAGCAGTTGGCTGCCAACTCGTTGGAGGGAAAGCGTCAGTTGACCCTTTTCCAAATCGACCAGGCATACTGGCAGGTAGTATCGTTGAAACATAAGCAGAAACTGGCGCAGGCATATCTTGACTTGGTGAAGAAACTGGACGGTGACGTGCAGAAGATGATAGAGGAGGGAGTTGCTACCCGTTCGGAGGGACTGAGTGTCAGCGTGAAAGTGAATGAGGCAGAGATGGCCCTTACCACGGTAGAGGACGGGTTGACCCTCTCGAAGATGTTGCTTTGTCAACTCTGTGGACTGCCGATGAATGAGTCAGTGACATTGGTTGATGAGGATGCTGAGGATGTCGCTGCCGTAGAATTGACACCAAGGGTGGATGCGGAGCAGGCAGCCAATAACCGACCGGAATTGAGACAATTACAGAATGTCGTAGATATGAGTCATCAGTTTACGAATATCCTCAAGGCTGGTAATCTGCCACAGGTGGTACTGACAGGTGGCTATGCCGTCTCTAATCCTAATGTGTTTAATGGTTTCGAACGGAAGTTCGCAGGTTGCTGGAATATTGGCGTGCTGGTACGCGTTCCTATATGGAACTGGGGGGATGTAGCCTATAAGGTGCGTGCCTCTAAGGGCGCCACGGCTATCGCCAATCTCGAATTGGAGGAGGCTCGTGAGAAGATAGAGTTGCAAGTGAACCAGAGTGTCTTCCAAGTCAATGAGGCAAACAAGAGGCTGGAGATGGCACAGGCAAGTACCCGAAAGGCTGATGAGAACTTGCGTACGGCAAATCTTGGTTTCCGTGAGGGTGTTATCTCCTCGACCACGGTGATGGAGGCACAGACTGCTTGGTTACAGGCGCAGTCACAGAAGATTGATGCGGAAATAGATGTCAAACTCAGTCAGGTGAACTTGCAGAAGGCATTGGGAACCCTACAATAACAGCAATATCGTAATCTCGAAAATAATATAAGAATATGTCAGCAAAAACACAACATGATAACATCCTGCTCGCAATCATAGGATTTGCGGCAGCCGTCGTCATCGTAGCATTGATTGGCTTCTTTGCCTTAGGTCGTGACCCAGAGTTGATTCAGGGGCAGGTGGAAGTGAGTGAGTATCGTGTATCCAGCAAGGTACCTGGTCGTATCTTGGAGATTCGTGTGAAAGAGGGTGACTTCGTGAAGGTCGGTGATACCCTTGCCATCCTTGATGCCCCTGAGGTCCGTGCCAAGATGGAACAGGCGCAGAGTGCCGAGAATGCTGCTGCCGCTCAGGAGTTGATGGCACGTAATGGTGCCCGTCAAGAGCAGATACAGGGCGCCTACCAGTTGATGCAACAGGCAAAAGCGGGTCTGGAGATTGCCGAGAAGTCATATCGGCGTGTGCAGCGTCTCTTTGACGAGGGGGTGATGAGTGCCCAGAAGCGTGATGAGGCCTATGCTAATTTCAAGGCGATGGAGGCACAGGCCAAGGCTGCAGAAAGTCAGTATCAGATGGCTAAGAATGGTGCCCGTCGTGAGGAGAAGATGGCTGCCGCTGCCATGGTAGGACGTGCCAAGGGTGCCGTTCAGGAAGTGAGCAGCTATATCCATGAGACGGTACAGATAGCCCAGATGGAGGGGGAGGTCAGCGACATCTTCCCCAAGGTGGGTGAGCTAGTGGGTACAGGCTCTCCGATTATGACCATCTCTGTAATGAAGGATATGTGGGGCACCTTCAATATCCGTGAAGACCAGTTGAACGGTATGGAGGTGGGTAAGACCTTCGAGGCTTTCGTTCCAGCTTTTAGTAAGACGATCCAGATGAAGGTCTATTATATGAAAGACCAAGGCTCTTTTGCCGTTTGGAAGGCAACTAAGGCGAACGGACAATACGACCTGAAGACCTTTGAGGTCAAGGCTCGTCCTGTGGAGCCAATGGAAGGTCTGCGTCCTGGAATGTCGCTGATTATTAAATAGTTCATAATTCATAGTTCATAGTTGAGGTGAGATATCTCAGACAGATATATGAGATTATGCTTCGGGAGTTGTTGATTCTACGTCAGAATCACATCTATCTCTTCTGTATGGTGTTGTTCCCCATACTGGTTATCTTTTTCTTTACCTCTATGATGGATGAGGGGTTGCCCACCGACCTGCCCGTAGGGGTGGTCGACTTGGATAACACTTCTACCTCCCGTTCGCTGACACGTAAGTTAGACGGATTCCAGATGTCGAAGGTTGTGGCACGTTACCCCAGTGTCACAGAGGCTCGTCGAGCTATCCAGCGTAATGAGATATATGGTTTCCTTTATATCCCTAAGGGAACGACAGAAAAACTCCTTGCCAGTCGGCAGCCCAAGATATCTTATTATTATACCTATACAACGATAGCCGCAGGATCCATGTTGATGAAGGATATGAAGACCATCTCCACCCTCGGCTCAGCAGGCGTCGGACAGGCTACCATGCGTGCCAAAGGACTTACCGACCAACAGATACAGACTCTCCTTCAGCCTATTAGGGTCGACCTGCACCAGATAGCCAATCCTTGGAGCAGTTATAATGTTTACCTGAGTACGATGATGGTACCAGGTATCATCATGCTGTTTATCCTCCTGATCTCTGCCTATTCCATTGGTACGGAGTTGAAGTTTGCCACAGGCAAGAAATGGATGGAGCTTGCCGATAACAATATCATAGTAGCAATATTAGGTAAGTTCCTGCCCCAGACCATCATCTGGCTTGCCATCATCTTTGGCTATGAGTGGTATGTGTTCTATCATCTCGGCTTCCCTCATCTGGGAAGTCCTTGGATGCTGGTACTCTTAGGACTCATGCAGGTGCTTGCTTCACAAGGCTTTGGTATCTTTGCCTTTGGACTGATGCCCTCGTTGCGTATGTCGATGAGTATCTGCTCGTTGTGGGCGGTACTGAGTATCTCGATGGCGGGTAGTGCCTTCCCAGTGATGGGTATGGATGCACCTTTGCAGTCTCTCTCATGGCTGTTCCCCTTGCGTCATTACTGGATGATGTACCAGATATGTGTGCTGAATGGTTTCCCGCTCATTGAGTCATGGTTCCACTTTGTCGCTTTGGCAGCCTTTATGCTGTTGCCATGGCTGGTGGTTAAGAAGATTAAAAACGCGATGCTGACCTATGTCTATATTCCATAGTATATATAAAGGGATACAGGATGCCTGCTATATCTGGCGCAAGGAGATGACGCAGGTGGTGAAGGATGAGGGAGTACTGATCTTCTTCATCGTAGTACCATTGGTTTATCCGCTGCTTTACTCCTGGATATATAATAATGAGGTGGTGCGTGAGGTTCCTGTCTGTGTGGTCGACCAGTCGCATAGTCAGTTGTCACGTCAGTTCATCCGGATGTGTGACTCCTCACCCGATGTCCACGTGAAATACTATGCGCAGGATCTTGACGAGGCGGAGTCACTGGTCAGCCGACAATTGGTCAAGGGTATCTATCTGATTCCCAGTAGTTTCGAGGGTGATGTCTATGGCTTGAAGCAAGGTACTGTGAGTGTCTATTGTGATATGAGTCTGATGCTTACCTACAAGGCTATCTTCCAGACGGCTCAGTCTGTGACGTTGGAGATGGGAACAGAACTAAAGGCGCAGTTGGGTGGGCACTATACTTCTCGTGAGGAAACTATTGCAGCACGTCCGCTTGACTATGAGGATGTGCCTATCTTCAGTCCTGCTGGTGGGTATGGCTCTTCCGTTCTTCCAGCGGTATTGATGATCATCCTGCAACAGACTCTCCTGCTGGGTATCGGACTGTCCGCGGGTACGGCACGTGACGAGAATCCTTATCACAACCTGATACCTGTAGGTGATACACGTTATGAGAACACTATTCCTATCGTGATGGGAAAGGCGATGTGTTATTTCATGATCTTTATCGTGATGGGAGCATGGATCTCCATTCTCATTCCAAGAATATTCCACTTCCCGCAACTTGCCACAGGGTATTCGTTGATATGTCTGATGCTGCCGTACATCCTTGCCTGCCTCTTCTTCGGTATGGTGGTGTCGTGTACCGTGAAGTATCGTGAGAACGTGATGCTGATAGTCGTCTTCGTGTCTGTACCGTTATTATTCCTCACAGGTGTCTCATGGCCCCAGTCGAATATTCCTGGCTATTGGCAGGGAGTGTCATGGTTGTTCCCCTCCACTTTCGGAGCCCGTGCTTATATCCGTCTGAACTCGATGGGTGCCGACCTCAGTGATGTCATGCCCGAGTTGCGTATCCTATGGATACAGACAGTCTGCTATTTCGTTCTGACCCTTTGTGTCTATCGCTTCCAGTTCTTTATGGCACGTCGTTTTGCCATGGAGCGTCTGAGGTTCCTCAAGCACAAAAGGGAGTCGAAGATGGCGGAGTAAGATTCATTTCCTTTACCTGTACAATAGTTATTGATGATGAAGAGAGGTACTTTTGTCGCTGCTTTGATGGTCATGATGTGGTGGATGGCAACGCCATTCGCTTGCGGAGAGATAGTTCCTGACAGCGTCCGCACAGAGTTGGAACGCTCCAGCCACCTCAAAGACTCGCTCTATAATAAGACCTTTGGAGATGCGTTGACCAAGTATAATGCAGCGTTTGGCAACGATCAGCTGCAGGAGGAAAACCGCTCTGTGAGCCGTTCGCGTATATATATTATAATAATGTGTGTCATACTACTGGCAGTTGCTGTTGTGCTGGTGGTGTTCCAACGTCGTCTGATAGCCCTGCAGAAGAAACGCCTCAGCGAGGATACCAAGACCCTTGAGGAACTGCAGAAACATTACGGGTATCGGCAACAGAACAGTACAGGAGATGTCGATGCTAATGAATTGACGGAGCAGGACAGGCAGTTCCTTACCAAGACGATAACCATTATCACTGAGCAGATAGAGTCCAGTTGTGTCAATGTGGATGACCTTGCCTCAGCGTTGGCAATGAGTACCTCACAGTTCCGTAGGCGACTCTCGGTGATTACTGGTGAGACACCACAGAGTTACATCACCAACATCCGTATGCAGAAGGCGCGTCAACTGCTGGATAGCACTCCCGACATGACCATACTTGATGTCGCTAAAAGTTGTGGCTACGATGACCAGTCCTCGTTTACCCGTGCCTTCAAACGCTTCTTTGGAGTAACCCCAAGCGATTATCTTGCCAGATTACTGCTCTGTCTCCTGCTCTTTACTGCCACCACTACTGTTGGAGCTGTGTCAGGCGATAAGCCAGTTGACAAGCCAATAGTCAGTCGGCAGGAGGCAATGCGTCTCTATGAGGCGAGTGGCAGTTACTATGAAGAGCAACTTTACGATAGTGCCGTTATCGTTGGTGAGCAAGCATTGCCCATGCTTCGCCAACTGGGCATGACCGACGAGGTGGCAGATGAACTGAGTATACTTGCCGTATGTACCTCTCGACAGTCTGACTACCAGAAAGCATTGCGCTATGCCAAGGAGTGCAATGCCATGGACCGTGCCAGTGGTGACAAGGAGATGATCTCTTCATCACTCAACACCATCGGTGCCATTTATGTTGATGCCAAGCAGCCTCAGGAAGGACTGAAGTACATTCTTGAGGCACTCCAGTTGGCAGAGGAAATCAACCACCGTCCCCGTATCGCCATGTATTGTGGGGCGGCAGCCGAGACCGAACTCTCCATGAGTCACTTTGACGCTGCCCTGCGTTATATTGAGCGGGCGATACGGTTGGAACGTGAGGACGGGAGAGAGATGAAACTACGTGTGCGCCTCGCCCAGAAGGCCGCCATCCTGTTGGGCATGAAACAACATCAGGAGGCATTGGCTATTTTTGACACCATCATCCCATACTTCCGCCACGAGGGTAACCGCCAGTCACTTGCCATATCGCTCAACAAGGTGGGTCATACACTGCTATCCATGAGTCGCGAGGAGGGGTGTGCTGATGCCGAGAAGCGACGTTTAGAGCGTCATGCCGTACCTTATCTGCGCGAAGCCGTCAGCCTGTGCCATGAGATGGGCAATCCCTACAATGAGATGCACGCCCGTGACGGACTCTATCAGGCACTATGGACCATCAACCCCGACAGTGCCCGACTGGAGCTGGAACGCTTCGACCTGCTGAAGGACTCGCTCTACAACCACGGGGCAGCCGACTTGCTGGCTCGCTACAATGCTGAGTTTGGCAATATCAGACTGACTGACGAGAACACCAAAGCCCATCGCTCACGCACTGTCATTTTGGCAATATGCTTGGCACTGCTCGCTGTGGCTGTCGTGTTATTGGTGCTGCAACGTCGTCGCTCTGCACTCCAGCGTCGCCGACTCAGCGAAGTCGCTATGACACTCGACGAGTTGCGCCAGCGATACGAGAACGAGCGTGCCGCTAAGCAGCAGGAACTCTCTGCCCGTGACAAGGACTTCCTTACTCGCACCATGAGCATCATAGCCGAGCAGATAGAGACCAATAGTGTTAATGTCGATACCCTTGCCTCGCAGATGGCGATGAGTACCACCCAGTTTCGTTACCGCCTGAAGACGATTACGGGTGAGACTCCCCAGAGTTACATCACCCATATTCGCATGCAACGGGCTCGCCAACTGCTCGATCATGTAGAGCCACAGACCACCATCTTAGACATTGCCTTTGGTTGTGGCTATGAAGACCAGGGAGCCTTTACCCGAGCCTTCAAACGGTATTATGGTGTTACCCCTACCGACTATTTAGCTCGGAATTAGAAAAAACATAGGCAAAATGCGTTGTAATGGCGCATTTTGGAAGATTCTGCACAACTTTCTGCGTTTTCTGCTGAAGGTTGTGCCTTGTTTTTGCCGTAACTTTGCTGCCGAAATCAAAACTCTGCCGGATCTATGGGTAAGACGACACCAGACGATAAACCAAGCCTTAGGCATCAGGCTGCCAGCAAATTCACTGAGGATCAGGCAAGGCTCCTGTTTACCATACGCGATATGGTGAGACAGGAGGTGAAGCGACAACTAAAAGAGTTTTTTACATAATATTAATTAATCGAAACTTAAATACCCAATTACAACAATGAAAAAAACTGTTTTATTAGCCATTATTATGGTTTGCTGTGCGCTGTCAGTAGCGGCACAGCCACAGATTAAGGTGAACTACCAAGGCGCGAAACCCAACATCGTTGATTTCGCCTGGGCATTGGTCAACTATACTCCACCAGAGGGAAACGAGGTGGAAAACGAAGCCGTAAACATACTGAAGAATGCCATAGAGAGTTACCGCAAGGGAAAGCCTCAGTCTGCCGACGAGAGACTCACGGTAGATGTGAAGAACGGCTACCTGCTGTATGAGTATTTTGAGGACAGCCACAAGGTGAAATCCGAGATGTGCTACTGGAACATGGAGGATGGCAAGCACAAGCTCATTGCCTACAACGTGATGAGCACCAACGAGGGCATAAGCGATCCGGGACAATATGACGGTCTCTGCCTCTATAACTATACCAATGCCACAAAGAAGATGACACCATATTTCGGCGACCTGTACCTTAACCTCTTTGATGCAGGCGATGGTAACTATAACACATTCGAACTGCCTCGCACAGGCAAGGACATCATTATCACCACATGGTATGAGGTAGGTCAGAAAAAGAAAACAGCAAAGTGGAACGGACTCTATTTCTCTGTTCCACTAGGTTCTGACACTGGTCGTGAATAGAAAGGCTATTCCTCAGGCCCTGAGTATAACCAGAACCTGCGCAGTTTGGTGAAAGAAGAATAGATTACATATATAAAAACATTAAATTACAAACAATCATGAAACATTTAATCAAGACAACAATGATGGTGCTCGTCGCCATGTTCGCATTCAGCACAGCGGCAGACGCACAGTTTTCTATCAATCTTAACAAGGCACGTAAGGCACTCGGTATTAAGACGAAGAAGGAGAAGAGGTTAGAGGCGATTACACCCACGATACCTCAACCGGAAGAGAAAGGTAAACCCATTGCTATCAAATGGATGAAGAAAAAGGTAGGCGAATGGGATCCTGTGGCACTCAAACTGACTTTCGACGAGACCTACGATGAAAGTGCTGGCGAATATGCTGGTCAGCACATCACTTTTATGCTCGACCCTGCTACAGGTAAATGGACGAATATTGCGGGAAAACCAGCAGGACAGATGAGTAACGACGGGACACTGGATACACCTAATCTGGGCACTATCAAGTACGACACTAAGACGCATGCTGTCTCGATGGATGGTGAAGTAATAGGTTATGCTACCCACACAGATGCCACCTGCTATGGTACTACTTTCAGCACGTTCGACAATTATGTCAGTCCATTGCTCGTAGCCTACACGACCTTTGGTGTTCTGGTCTCAAAAGACCAGATTAGCAAAATGAAAACCATCAAGCAGCAGGCAGATGCCGAAGCAGCCGCTCGTGCCGCCCGTGAACGCGAGATGGCTGCCGCCAGGGCTGCAAGCAGTAGCAGTTCTAGTAATTCTAGTAGTACTAGTAGTTCTAGTAGCAAGAAGTCGATTGACCTGTACAGAAGTGGCAGTCAGTTTGGCGAAGTACGTCCGAACGGTGATATTTACATCAGAGGCTCGCGTGTTGGCGAAGCGCGTTCCAACGGTGACATCTATGTCAATGGCAGCAATAGGGGAGAAGTTCGTTCGAACGGTGATATCTACAAGAGTGGAAGCCGTGTCGGAGAGGTACGCTCGAATGGTGACGTATATATCGACGGCAGGCGTGTCGGTGAGGTTCGTTCGAATGGTGACGTATATCTGAACGGCTCGTGCATCGGCAATGCACGCAACATGACATCATCAGATGTCAAGACGGTTGCCGCCATCTATTTCTTCCAGTTTTTCTAAACAAAGCAATTCATATACAAATTATTAAAAATACAACCATGATGAAAAAGACTTTTTTGACTGTTTTACTGGCAGTAGTATCGATGCTGTCGATGCAGGCACAGACCATTACGGGAAAGTGGGTAACCTACATTGTAGATGAAGAAGCGGAGGAGATGGTGAGCCATATCCTTGTGTTCGAAGGAAATCTGATGCGACAGGCGATGTTTGCCATGTCATCTATGGAAGGAGTAGGTGATGTTTCATTATTTGTTGATGTTCCGGCACAGGATTATACTCCAGGTTCGAAGGTTCTCAACTTCCGCTTCGATCCCGCTCAGGCTGAAATGGAATTGAAAGGCGTGGACTTTATCGACGAGATCAAGAATGTTATCAAGGAAAATCCTGCCAAGGAAGAGGAGTTGCGTCAAATCGTATACAACTCGTTGGCTCCGAATAAACAGCAGATGGCACAAGAAGGACTGCTGAGTGGCAAGTATACCGTTGTCTCGGCAACAGACACCAAGTTGGTTCTGAAAGACCCGGAAGGTGAGTCGTATACATTTATAAGACCAGAATAATTAAATTAAGCAATGATGAAACATTCAATAACAACAATACGCCAGTTCGGGATAAGATACTACTTTTATGTGATTCCACAAAATGCAAAATTAAATTTAATGTCAAAAAATAGCATTAACCTACACTCTTTTAGTT